>NZ_JBEZGJ010000128.1:0-21958 GCF_040649965.1 Micromonospora sp. NPDC048843 | reverse complement strand
GGCCAGGGTGGTCGAAGACTCGCCGCTTGCCCGGGTCGTCCTTGCCGGAGACATAACGCTGGCCTGCTCGTTGAACCACCACGGCGGTAGGCCCGGTTCGTCGGCCACTGCACGCACCTCATCGAGGACGACTCCGTGCGGGATGACACCCGTGCGTTCATGCCACGAGGCGAGTGCACCCCTTAATACGATTCAATATACATTGCGTCGACGTCCCTGGTCACCCGTTTCGCGTCGTGGGCGAGCGCCATCGCGGCACCACCCACAATGAAGATGTCAGCGACGACTCCGCGGCGGACCAGCCGGTCGCCCAGGTGAGCGAAAGCGCGTTCGAGTTCCGCGCGCCCCATGAGGACGCCGTCTGATCCGCTCACGCCGCGGCCAGGTCGTGAACGGACAGGTACACGCCGTGCTTCCGGAATGCAGCCGGGGCCCATGCCAGGGCGTCGGCCCGGTGGATGGCCAGTTCGGCCGGGAACCATGCCCGGCGCAGAACACGTGCGTCGACCCATGCGGGCGGGGCAAGATCCGCCTGAGCCAGCAGGTGCTCCGCGAGCGCGGCAAGCAGCGCGTCCCACCGCGGGTCTCCGATTAGCCCGGGCTCATCCCTTAACAGGTCGGTCCTGGTTTCGGCGGGTTCCCAGCGGTACTCCTCCAGAAACTCCCATACGAGTTTCCAGCGAGTCTGGTCGGTGTCCGCGGATGCCAGATGGGTGGCCAACCTGGCCAGACTCATCGGTTCGTAGCTGGTGCCCATCGGGCAAGCCTCACCTTCGAGCCGACGGCTTCATCCGTTGCAGACTATCGCGGCACCGCCCGCGAACACTGCAGAGGTGAGGTGGCGACGGGTGCCCGATTTTGGGCCGCGCCCCTGCTCGGACCGTTCACTCATGCCGCGCCACGGCATCACCCTTGTGATCTTGGTTGTAGGCAGCGCAGTCTGTGACGTTGCCTGTCAACTAACAGGGGGTGCATGCGAGCGTGACTCTCAGTCAGGATGCGATCGGGAAGACTACGAAGCTGATTGATTTTCTCGCGGATGTGACAGCCGCAGTCGAACGGGATCCGGTTTGCGACATCCTGGAGGATCTCGACCTACCAGATCGCCTTGTCTGGCTCGATGCCCTGCCGCAGGGTGTCCATTGGGTAGCCAGCCCCGCCGACGATGTGATCATTCGTTTACGCCCGGCCCGGGCGCCAGCGGAGCCGGCGCCACCGGAGTTGCTGCACGAGTGGCTTGACATGAAGTCCATGCGTAAAGCAGGTGGTCCCGCGCCGCGCCTGTTGAGCGCCCCGCCTCAGGACGAGGACGGTCGCGCAGGGCCGCCCGGTCGGATTGTGCGTGCCTTCGACGCCTGGTCCGAACAGTGGCAGGCCTGGTCAGACGAGACACAGCGCGTACATGCGGTCCGGCGGCTATACGAGCAACTTGAGCGCGCTGCCAAGCTGTTGGAGCAGCAGAACGACGAGTACGAGCTCATTCTCGGGATCGGCCTGCTCCGGTGGACGGCCCCGGACGGCACGCGTTTTCGTCGCCACCTTGCGACCGAAGGTGTCGTGGCGCGGCTGGATCGAGCCACGGCTGAGGTATCGGTGTCGATGGGGACTGGACGCCGCCGGACCGAGGACCGGGAACTTCTCGGCGACCAGGAGTTGTTCCGCAGCGAGCGTGGAAGACCTCACCGTCAGGCGATCGTCGACGGCAACCGGCCATGGCTGGAGCTGCTGCGCCCGATCGTGGAGCTGCTGGAGGAATGTCTCGACACCGACGTGCAGACCGAAGCCCCACCGATCGTGATGGAAGACGAGCTGCCGCGCGCACCGACGGTTAGTCTCTCGCCGGCGCTGGTGGTACGTCGGCGCAGTCGGGTACTGCTGACCGAGGCCTACCAGCACATTGGTCAGGCGCTGCGCCAACCTGACACGCAAGTGCCCGTCGCGCTTGCTCAACTGGTGGTGGACACCGAGCCCGAGCATCGCAACCAGTGGCTCAAGCATCAGGGCGCTGCCAGCGGCGACGTCCTCGGCAGCGACCCGCTGTTTCCGTTGCCCACCAACGATGAGCAGATGCACGTCATCGAGCTGCTTCGCTCGGAGACGGGTGTCGTAGTCCAAGGGCCTCCCGGGACCGGCAAGACGCACACGATCGCCAACCTGGTGTCGGCACTGCTGGCTCGCGGTCAGCGGGTGCTCGTTACCAGCCAAAAGGATCAGGCGCTGTGTGAGCTTCGCGCGAAGGTACCGGCGTCGTTGCGTGACCTGTGCGTGTTGATGACCGATGGTAGGAACGCTGCAATCGAAGTCGGCTCGGGTCTAGACGCGCTGTCGGACCTGACGGCGGGCACGGACAACGAGACGTTGTCCAAGCTGGTGGAGGTGCTTCGCAGCGAAAGACATGAGCTGAGAGGGTGGTCCGCAGTAACTTGACCTGTCAATCCCCTGGAATCGTGGAGGGCTCCGTTATGCGGCCTGGTCCTCCAGGGCGCGGGTCTCTGATCGTTCGTAGTCGATGGGTGAGCGCCAGTCGCAGACGGAGTGCCGGCGGCGCCGGTTGTAGAAGTCGGTGATCCAGGTGGCGATCTTGATCCGGGCTTCGGTGCGGGTGCGGAAGTGACGGCGGTGGACGTACTCGACCTTGATGGTGGAGAAGGTGGCCTCGGCGACGGCGTTGTCGAAGCACGACCCGACCCGGCCCATCGACTGGCGTACCTTCCACCGGGCGCAGGTCCGGGCGAAGTCGGCCGAGGTGTACTCCCTGCCCCTGTCGCTGTGGAAGATCACCCCTTCGACGCTGCCGCCGCGGGTGACGGCGGCCATGTTCAGCGCGGCGACGACCAGCCCGGCGTCGTGGTGGGCACCCATCGCGTAGCCGAGGATCCGACGCGAGTACAGGTCGATGACGGTGGCCAGGTAGAGCTTGCCCTCGTCGGTGCGGATCTCGGTCATGTCGCCGCACCAGGCGACATCCGGCGCCGGCGCGGTGAACACCCGCTTGACCAGGTCCGGTGCGGCCGGACGCTTACCCTGGCGGGTCAGGCCCCGCCGGCGGCGCTTGACCCGGGCGGCCAAGCCCAGCTCGGCCATGAGCTGCGCGATCGTGTTGTCGGAGACCTGCCAGCCCTGCTCGCGCAGCTCGATGCCGATGCGCGGACTGCCGTAAGTGCCGCCCGAGTCGCCGAACATCCTCTGGACCGCGGCCGCCAGCCGGACACGCCGGTCATCACGGCGCGTTGGCGGCCGATCACGCCACTTGTAGAACCACGACTCGGACACCCCCAACGCCCGGCAGGCCACCGCGTGCGGCACGGAATGCTCGGTCCTCTGGGAAGCGATGAAGGCGGCCACGCTCACCGGCCCGTCGCTTCCTTGACCCACAGGACCACAGATCGCTTGAGGACATCACGCTCCATCGCCAGCTCCGCGTTCTCCCGCCGCAACCGTGCCAGCTCCGCCCGCTCGTCCTCGGCCAACTGCCCAGCAGCAGCCTCACCGCGAGTCTCGCGGTCCCTCTTCACCCAGTTAGCCAGGGTCGCGCTATTGACCCCCAGGTCGCGGGCGACCTGAGCGATCGACTTACCCGTCTCACGCACGATGCGCACCGCGCCCGCCCGGAACTCCGGATCGAACTGGCGTCTCGTCTCAGCCATGAACCTCTATCCCTCAAGCTCTGGCCTCCACGCTACGAGGGGAGGGGCACGCCTCCGTCCAGGCCTGGGAACACATCGACGCCCGGTTCGAAGGCGGCTGCACCCTGTTGCTGTTGCCCGAACAGGCAGCCGAGGGACGGGCGGAACTGGTCGAGCTGATCCGGCGGTGACGTGGAGTGATGCGCCAGTGATTGAGGACTGGGTCTACTTGATGTGATCCACCCCGTGTCCTCAGTCGCGCCGGTAGGTGTGGACCCGATCCAGTTCCTTCCAGCCGACACTGTCGTACAGCGTGACGGCAGCGGTACGGTCGCGCTCGCCGCCGGGTTCATCGTCGTCCACGATCAGCACCGCCTCTTTGGCGCCGGTCCGCGCAGCCTCGGCCATGGCCTGGTACCACAACTGGCGGCCAATGCCCTGGCCGCGGTATGCCGGTTCGACGCTGAGCCAGTAGATCTCCACGGTCTCACCGACGGGCTCGCACACCACCGCCCGCGCGACTTCCTTGCCGTCCCGGTGTACCCGTAGCTGCCGGCCCGGCGGCTCCGCCGAGGGTCCGACCTCCGCGAGCGGCCCCACGGGTACCGGAAGATCGACCAGCGGGCGGTGGAAGTAGCGGCCCATGTAGGTGGCTTCGAACCCGGCATCGAGCAGCGCCGCGTGCGTAGTCGGGCGGCTGCGTTCGAGTATGCCGTCGAAGCCGTGGTTGAGAGGCGTCGTGAGGGTGAACGCCTCGAACCTCCTCGCCTTCTGCGACAGTTCGCCCAGGGCATGTTCCAGCAGGGCTGCCACGGGCGCGGGCTCCTCGCGGGCGTGCAGCCACAGGACGTTGCCGCTGCGATCGGACTTGCGCAACGCATACGACACCACGCCCGCGACCCGGTCGTCGGTGTCGGTCAGCACCGTCACGGCTGGACGGTTCAACTCTGCCCAACGTTCGGCGTCGTCGGGTGAGTCGCCAGCCAGCGCAAGTGCCAGCATGGCGGCCTGCGCCGGCGGATGACCGGGCAGCGGATCCGCTCGTACCAGGGCGAGCAACGCCGATTCGTCGCCGTGCCGGTAAGGACGCAGTCTGAATGCGGTCATTTGGGGTCCCCCATCGTGAAGCTGGTGTGGTGTCGATCTGGCACGGCCACGACCTGGTCGAGGTCGTGCTGGTAACCGGCGTACTCGCCACCTGCGGCCAACAGTTCGTCGTGCGTGCCGGATTCGACGAGGCGTCCGTCACGCATGACCAGGATGCGATCGGCGACGGCCGCCGTGGTCAGGCGATGGGTGACGACCAGGACGGTGCGCTTGCGGCGGACGTCGCGGAGCCGCCGCAGGAATCGCACCTCGCCGAGGCTGTCGAGGGCGGCGGTTGGCTCGTCAAGCACCCAGAGCGGGGCGTCGCGGTAGAGCATGCGGGCCAGTGCCAGCCGCTGCCACTGGCCGACGGACAGATCGCGCCCGCCGGCGAACTGCTGGCCGAGCAGGGTGCCGGTGCCGTCGGGCAGGGACCGGACGAGCCCGCCGAGGCCCGCGTCGTCGAGGGCGGCGCGTATCCGGACCGGGTCGGGCGGTTGCTCAACCCGGCCGAGTGCCACGACGTCTGCCACGGTGAACTCGTAGCGTCCGTACTCCTGAAACAAGGCGCCGGTCATGCGCCGCACTCGGTCCTCGCCCAGCTCCCGCAGCTCGATCCCGTCGTAGGAGACCGTGCCTCGATCGGGGGTGAGCAGCCCGAGCAGCAGGGCTATCAGGGTGGACTTGCCGGCGCCGTTACGCCCCATAACCGCCACGACCTCGCCCGAGCCGATGGTCAGGTCGAGGCCGCGAATGCCCTCCGTACCGGTCGGGTAGGTGTAGGAGACACCACGGAGCTCGACCGTGGGTGGGGCGTCAGCCACACCGACGTCATGGGACGCGCCGGGGCCGATGACCCGAGGTGCCGCGGCCGCGTCGTCGATCAGGCGGATGTAGTCGCTGAGGTAGACCGAGTGCTCGCCCAGTTCGATGCCCGCGACCAGCAGGTCACCGACTGCGCCGGCGAGCGTGGCAAGAGCAACCAGCACCAGGAACAGCTCGCCCGCGGAGGAGGCCGGCACCGCGCCCTGACCAGCCAGCAGGTATGCCGCGCCGAGCAGTGCGGCGCTGGTTATGCCGGCCACGGCTGCCCATCGGACGTTACGATTTTGCACCCGGCATTCCCGGGCGATGTACTGCTCGCCGTATTCGCGGTGCCACCTGCCGAACGGTCCGGTCAACCCGTAGCCGCGGACCTCCTTGGCGACCGGGGCGTGCAGCAGCTGTTCCAGGAGATAGTCCTGCCGGATCGGGGTCGCCGCGTAGGTGGCGAGCAGGGCTCCTTTGGCGCCGTCGCGGTCCTGCCACGACGCGGCCAGGACCCAGACGGTGACCAGCAGGCCGAGAGTGTCGGTGACGATGAACCGCTTCCGGCCGTTGACCTTCTTACCGGCGTCGTAGCCGCGTGACTCGCGGGGCACAGTGTCGGCGCCCTTCACGCTCTGCGAATCGATGATCCCCGCCGTCGGCTCCGGGTCACGGCCGTGCGCCACCCGGATCTGTTCACGTAGTTCGGTCATGATCCGCTCGGTCACGCCCCGGTTGTTCAGTCGGGTGAAGTGCGCGTACACGGTCTGCCACGGCGGGAAGTCAAGGCGGCGGCATGGTCACGATGGCGAAGACGGCATCCAGCCCCGGCACCGGCTGCACCCCAGGTTGACCCACCGCACCGCCTGGACCGCCCAGCACGGCCCGCTGCCGATCATCGAAGGCACCGTAGTTCTGCTGATCGTCGACCGACTGCCCAGCGGCGCCACCGCGAACCCGACTCTGGCTCTGGTGGTCGCAGGCAACCGCCGGCGACGCCGAGGTCTACCTGCCCTGGCGGGCGTTCCTACGCCGCTTCAACATCGAGCACCCCTTCCGCATGCTCAAGCAAACCCTGGGCTGGACCAGCCCCAAGCTGCGTGACCGCACGCCGCCGACCACTGGACCTGGCCTGATACCGCACTCCACGGCGTGGCGCTGCTTGTAGATCTCCGGGTGTCGAAGGCCGGTGGACGGCTGCCGCGTGAGCTCGAGCGGCGCGGTCGCGGGCCTGGTCGGCCTTGATCGGGATGGTGGCTTTGATGCCCCGGGCGCGCAGCCAGGCGCGGTTGGCCTTCGCGCGGTCTCCGGGGTTCCACTCGGAACCCCGGAGACCGGCCGAACTGCCTTAGCCGTCGAGCATCGTGCCGAGCCACCGGACTCCGTCACGTTCCGGACCGTCGAGGACCGCCTTGCCCGCCTCGACCCGTTCGACGAGGGATGAGACCAGATTCTGGCTCGCAGCCTCGGCCGGCAGACCATTGCCCGGCCAGATCCGGCTCCGCCAGCCGAACTGATCGACCCCGGTGTCGGACCGGATGGCCAGGAGTACCACCAGATCGGTGGCATCTCCGTCCCGGGCCAGCGTCGTGTCGGTCACCGTGACCTCGCGGACGATGAACGGCGCTTCGTCGAGACGGAGCCGCACCCCATCGAGGACAGCTTCTTCGAAGTCCTCGCGTGACACGTCGAGCACTACTCCCGGAAGGCGGTGATGACCCCGTTGATGGACTGGTCCTGCGGCGAGTCGCACCTGGTGCTGACGACGACCCGCCAGGTTCCCTGGCCACCCATATTGTGGCGGTAGGTCTGCTGATTCGTCTGATGCGTGATCTGACCATAGGCGAGAGTCTGGGCTACGTTGGCGGAATCCGTGGACGTGAAGTCGCCGTGCCCCTCCTCGATGTGGTAGAGCCCGAATCCACCGGCACCGGTGCCGCCGTAGCGAAGCGGGACCGATGCCTTCGGATTGGAGCCGCAGGTGTAGGTGCCCAGCGAAGCGTAGTTCTTGTAGATGTCCCAGTCGATGTAGACCGCCTGGGCAGGGCCGCTCATGCCTACGACGGCAACAGCGGTGACTGTGGCGGCAGTTGCCAACACACGGGATCTGGTTCTCATTGCTCATCTCCTTGTCAAGGACGAACCGACGGTCGTCGGCTTCTTCCGGATGGTCGGGTCCACCGCCGCGTGGGTCACCCCGTGAGGTCCGGGAGCAGGTCCGGCCCCAGGAACTCCCCGGTCGAGGAACACCCGCAGGCATGCCCGTGGTGCGCGCTGTACCACAGCGTCGTCGGTTCGTTCCGGACTCGTTGGCCGGTGACGAAGCGGTCGAGGTCCGCGGCGGTCAGGTCCGGATCGGCGGAGAAACCACGCAGGTCGTCGATCTCCGCCGGATCGGATCGCAGGATCCAGCCGTCCGCCCGGGCGTAGTCGCTGGCGGTGCCGTCGTCCGGCCCTGCTCTCAGCCGCCACCAGCCGTCACCGACCCCGCTCAGGCGTACCTCGTAGCCGTCGCCACGAGGGCCGAGTCGGCTCTCCCGAAGCAGGGGCCGGCGACGACGACCCAGCGCGTTCTCCTCGACGGCCCTGATGCTGGCTCCCGGCCACGAGAAGTCGAAACGCCAGTAGGCATGATGGGTGTGCGCGAGGCAGGTACACGGATTGTCCGTGGCGCCGAATGCGATCCGGGGCCGAATCGCGCCACCGTCACTGAATCTCCATTGGCTCACGTAGCGGTACCAGGCCGCCTTGGTCTCGGACGTGAAGACGATCTCGTCGGAGGTGGCGTGGACCGCCAGCCCTCGAAAGTCGCCGAGGTCCGCATCCGGGGAGTGCACGTCGACGATGGTGACCGGAGGCTGTTCGCAGAGTCGTAACCCGCCGACGAAGTCGACGCCAGTGGCACGGAAACACGCCTCGTCGCCGAACCAGTCACGGTAGCTCGGACCACAACCACGATCGTTCGGCTCGTACTCCACGTTGAGGATAGGGACGTGTCCTCGGGACAGGACGGGAGCGCCCCGGTACTCCACCCGGCGAACCTCCACCCCGGACCTGTTGAGCCCACTTCCCGCCCGAGCACGCAGCACGTCGAACCGCCAGATCAGGTTGCCGTCACGGCGCACCTCGAAGGCCCAGGCGTCGAACTCGGGCAGTACCTTGCGGCAGCCCTCCTGGTCCGGGATGCCGCAACTGTCGTGGCTGGGCACCACCGCCTCGCCCTCGGCAGGAAGCAGGACCGTCGAGGTCAGCAGGTCGACGAGGTGGGTCCGGTAGAGGGAGTCGCCGGACGGTTCCCGGACAGCGACACAGATCAGACGCCGGTCACGGCCGTCGGCGCCCCGACGAACCACGAACGGGGGCATGGGGCGCCGGAGATCATCGGCGGAGACCTCCGGATACCTGGTGCGGACGACCCGCACCGCCAAGTCCCACTCCTGATCGGACGGCACCGGGATCCAGTCCGGCAGTAACCTGGGCTCGGCTGGACGAGCTGGATCGATCAGCACGCGCCGGTTCAAGGCGGTGTCGACGAAGATCGGCTGACCTGGGTTCTCGCCGGGGCGGAGTGCTGGATCGCGATCTCCGCGAAACTGCGGCGCGTCCAGCCCCGCGGCGATCCGGGCCTCCGACGCGAGTGCAGCAGGCGGTACGACCTCAAGAGTGGTGATGCGCAGTTCGTAGCCACCCAGGCGGATCCCATCCATCGCGTGGGCCGCAGCCGAGCCGGCAGCGGCAAGTGCCACTGTGGATGGGACGCCGAGGAGAACGCTGCGCCGCGACATGCCAGAAACGGTGGGCCGTTCGGCAGAATCGTCGCTCATGACTTCCTTTCCACGACAGCCACCCCGACTCGTCCAGCCAGCAGATGGCGACTCATACGCGGGTTCGATCCCTGCACGTCTCAACAGAGAGACTCCAATTACTGACACCAGTCAGGGTGATCCAACGATTAATGCGAGCCGGTATTGACCGACCAGCACCCCTGATGATTCAAGGACAACCCGCCGTGCCGGATCCAGGCTTATTCAGCGACTGACCGTCGCTCGACCGGTCGGCCAGGAAACTGAAACGCGAGAGTATCGAGCCGATCGGCGCCGAGCGAAGGATTAACTGAACGCTCGGGCGCAGGCCCGCGTCAGCGCAGAGTCCAGCGCCACCAACAAACGGCACAGGGCATCGCTGGTCGCTTCCGACGAGATGACATGTGAAGTGCTCCCCGTATTGACACCATTGCATCCACGATCGTTCTTTCACGGTAAACACGTCCGAAGGGTCAGTCGACCGCGAAGCGGAACTTTCTGTCTGTGTAGTCCTTTCTCGGCCGACCGGCAGCCGGCGACAAGTACGCCTCCACCCAGGTGGGCAGCCGGGTGGCCGGCGCATCGTGGGCGGAGCGCGAGCGACACCAGACGCGACCCTCGGACGTCGACACCGCTCGACGGGCCGCCGAGGCGCTGGGCGCCCTGCCCCCGCGTCCTATCCGGTGGTAACTTCCGGGCGTGGGCTCCGCGAAGAGTGACGCGGCGGGGCTGTCATGCGGCGCCTTCCGCGTCTGGGGAAAGTTCGGCGGCGTACTCGGAGAGCCGGGCGTCGAAGTCCGCGAGCCACTGGGCGTCAACGAACGCCTTGACGATGCGGCGGACCTCGAAGCTGGGCTCCTTGTCCTTTGTCCGGCGTAGGAAGCCCAACTCGATGGCCTTTGTCAGATGCGCATCGATCTGGTCCACCAGGCGGGCGCGTCGTCGGCTAACCGGCCTACTGTGCTGCGGACCATGCGCCCGAAGATTGGAATCCCACTGGATCAACCAACGCCCCGGGTACCGATGCCGCCACGGCCACACCAGCACCCAACAGCCCACCAACCGCCGGCGCAAGATCCTCTACCTCAGGGAAGACCACATCATCGCAAGACTCGCCGACCATCCCCGCCTCCCCAGCGGGATCCAGACTCCACATGACCTGGTCGCACTCCTGCACAAAAGGAAGATCACCATCGCCTCTGCGACCAGGAGCATTGCACACCAACCACAGAAAGATCCGCGCAGGTCAACCTGCGCGGCTCATGATCAATATGTGGTAATGATGCGCCCGAGGGGGATTCGAACTCTTGTACGTATCATTTGCGCTCCATTACGGGTGCACATTTATCGACTGACTGAAATGACCGTGCAGGCATCAAGCTGGAGCCCACTGCTTGGGTCCTGGTGAGTTTCAGTCGGCCGGCGTTGACGGCAACCCGTACCGCTCGCGTCCTTCGGTAGTTAGCGGACGAGGTTCACCGCCTTCGTCGATCTCTGAAATTCACCACAACCGCGCGCAGCGCCAGAGCATCCAATGCCGATCAGCGCGATGCAACGCGGTGCTCCTGCAACGCGCGGATCTGCGCTCGCACCGCCACGGCGAGGGTCTGGATCCGGATGAGTCGCCCGACCGCCGCGGTGTCGGAGCTGCGGTAGACAGTCATGGCGACGCCATATGCGACGACCCCTGCGCAGGCCGGCCACGAGCTGACGGCCGGCTGGGGCGGCGGTGGCTTGGCCTGGGTTCCCGTCGGCGCCTTCGGGCCGCAACAGGCTCCCGCGTTCCCTTGTGTTAGCCGTGTACGCGCGCGGCGACGGATACTGTCACAGGACTCTGCCAGCATGGCTTCATGTCCCTTGCCTCAGCAACCGTGCCGGTCGCACTCTTGGACGACCGCTTCTACGTGGTGGCGGTCAGGAAACTACGATCGGACCTGCTGAACATCGCGGTCTACTCCCGATTCACCAGCTTCTCCGCCCGTGACTGCCGCTGGGAGATCCGAGTGGCTGATGCAGTGGACCGTGGCGCTTTCGACAGCCTGCTCGTCCGGTTCGGGCACCGGCCGAAGGTGATTGTCGATGATCCGCGGGGACTCGCTGCGGTCCTGACCCGTGGGGGTTTCGTTGCGACAGCGATCGCCGAGGCCCTGATACGCGAGTTCTTGCCCTCGCTGCTTCGGCCGATCGAGTGCGTACGCGACGTGGCATCGTTCGTCCCCACGTTCGACCCGGGCCACGATCTCGTCGGCAGGAGAGCGCCGACTCGCAGACAGCGGGGCAATGTCCTGCGCCGTGACGGCCGTCGGTGCGCCGTGTGCGGTCGCAGCCCCGCCAACCACGTTGACCTAGAACTGGATGTCCACCACGTGGTTCCGGCACGCAAGGCCGGCCCCACTGTGGAGCACAACCTATTGACTCTGTGCGGCACCTGTCATGCGGGACTCGGGGAGGACCACGACCCGGGCCTGCGTCAACACGGGCACCTTCCAGGACCGATCTATGACCAGACGACGGCTCCGTTGCCGCCGATGATCGTGGACAACCTCGTTGACGGAATCGTCATCGACGGTCTGACCGTGATCGGCGCGCTGACCGCCATTGATCGTTCATCGCGGCGGGCGTACTGAGCAGGCGCGAAACTGACGACCTCTTCGGTTCGGTCGTATGCGAGGTTCGTAGGCGTCGGAGTCGACCCAGATCAGGGGCTTCGCTGGAACGGGCTGAGGTGAGACAGTCTCGAACCGTGGAGAGAACCGATGACGGATTCTCACGATCTTGGCGCACGCTTTGAGGATCCGCCACGATCACGAGAATCCATGGGCGCGGCGCCGAGACTCCTGGATGTCAAATTACGTAAGGGAGGGATCGCCGTTTGAACCGGGGTGCCTCCGGTTAGCTCGTTCCCTGCACTCCGGCATAGGCTGAACTGGCCCGGCTACTGATAGTCAGCCACAGACGGCCGCCACACCGATTACGTTGAGGCTCCCGCCATCCTACCGGGGGCCAATTGATGATCGCCGTGGCCTGGACCAGTAACATCCCAGATCTTTCGGTGCCGATCGATGCTCTGGTGAACCTTTCGCAGTTTGCCGTATCTGGGCACCCAATTGGAGCCCGCCGTGCCGTCGGGCCGCCGCCCCACTTGCGTCACCGAGCCTTCAGTGCGGAAGAACGCCCGATTTCCCGAGTCTCAAGGCAGCAGGGTCAGCGTCGGTCGTCTGGGTGGTGTCCGCCGGTGCATGACGGCACCGCCGGCAGGGATGAGTCCACGAATGTATGTCTCAAGTTCCGCGACTGTGAGGTGCAGGTCGTCGGCGGCATGGGCGACGAGCGACGGGCCTGGTTGTGCCGCTTGCAGTGCGTCGGCGATGAGTTGGGAGTGTTCAGGTGCGATACCCCGAGGCTCGCCGCTGCGGTAGCCGAGGCGGGCGAGGTCGACGCAGACGGCGCGGTATCCCCAGTCGGTGAGCAGCGACAGTTCGTGAAGCCGGTAGGCCAGCGCCATGGCCGAGACCTGCCATTGGCTGCGGGCGGCGATGATGTGCTCAGCGCTGGCGTTTCGTAGCCCGGAGGCCAGGATGCTGGCGCGTGGCATGAGGAGGGATCCGGCAAAGCGGTCGGCTTCACGTTCGGCTTGGGGGCCGCGAGCGGGTCGGGCGGCACCGGCGTGGAGCACGAGGTGCCCTAGTTCATGGGCGGCGTCGAAGCGCGTGCGCTCCGCGGTCTTGGTGGTGTTCAGGAACACGAAGGGGGTCGCGTTCCAGACGAAGGAGTAGGCATCGACTTCGCGGCAGTCCATGGCAACGCAAAAAACGCACACCCCATGGGCTTCCAGCACGTTGATCATGTTGTCGATGCCACCTGCGGGCAGTTCCCACTGGTTGCGGAGGGCCTCCGCAGCCTTCTCGGGGTCGGCACCGACCAGGTTGGGGACGTCCGGCGTTGGCAGCGCCCGCCGCTGGTCGATCCATCGGGCGAGCATGACGGCGATGCGGCCGGCGCTGCGGGCCATGTCCCGCTTCCCAGCAGTGATCTTGCTGAGTGCGCGGAAGCTGATCACTTCGACTGGAATCTCGTCAACATCGCCGCCCCGCAGGAAGGCGGTCGGCATGTCGAGTGCGCCGGCCAGGCGGTCGAGGTTGTCGGGGGACGGGCGCTGCGTTCCGTTCTCGTAGGCGAGCAGGCTCCGGGTCGTGATGCCAGCTAGCTTGGACAGCTGCTCACGCGTCAAGCCCCGTCGGTTACGGGCGAGCTTCAGACGGGAAGGTGTCAGCATCGGCTCATTGTTGATCAGTTACCCCGTGTGACGTCGTTCGGCTGGCGGCGACACCGGCGTCCCAGGTTGCTGCCACAGCAGCGCACCCCCTTCAACGGTACCGGTGCGTTGGCCATCCGCCCGAGGCTGTTGCCCGGCCGTGTCGGTTCATACCCTGCCGCGACCGCCTGAACGCACGGTGCCGCCGATAACCCCTCGCGCAGTGGGAACGATTCGGGTCGGCCCTGGTTCGCCCCGTCGGCCCGCAGGTGCCAGCTGCCGGCAGGCCGGACGGCGGCGGTGTCAGCGCCGGTCGAGCCTCGCTGCGGGTCTGCGACTCTCGGCGTAGGGGTCCCACTGCCTACGGGTGCCGCCTGGTCGCGACAGTCGAAACTCTCCATGTGGCCTCGTTGTGGTCGTCAGCTCTTCACGATACTGTCCCTCATCTGAGGGCGAAAATCCAGAAGTCCGTGGAGGACGGCTGCCGCTCTGCCCTGCTTCCCTACCTCGGCCCGATAGCAGGATTCGGATGAACCTCATTGACATGACCGCTGAAGCGTCCAAGGCCAGATCCTCGTCGCCCACGCTGGCGGACGACTACCTCACCGTCACCATGCTCTGCGGCGGCTTGGCGCAGATGGTCCGGTGGCGCAATCACCCACGATCGGGGGCAGCCGATGCGGGGCTGCTGCCGGCGTCGTGGCGCGTAGGCTTCAGCCGCGTGTGGTGGCGGTGCCTCGGCCAGGGCGTTGAGGGACCGGCGAGCGACCTGGAGCTCATGACGTGGTGCACGCGTCCATTGATCACCTGGGATGTGGACCTGGCGCTGTCGGACAGCGACCTGCAGCACGAACTCCTGGTTGGCGACGAGCTCTCGATGTTCGCGGAGCAGGCAGCCCGCCTCGCCTCGAGCACCGACGTCGAGGCCGAATGGGTGGAAAACCAGGTCTTCAAGGCGATCAGGGCTGCCGCGGCGGCCAACGGCGGGACCGACGACCAGCAGGTCGAGGCTGTCTACGCGGCGCTGCGCCGGTTACTGATCGACCGTCCGGTGCTCAGCGACACCGACCTGCTACGTCTGGAGCAGCAACTGCCGGAGGCCGACAACAGCGGACAGACCTACGTCCGCCGCCTGATCGAGCATGCCTACACCACTACACCCGCGAGCGGGACCTACAGGTATCTGACCTGCCCGGGATGCGGCAACCCGGTGCTCGACGGCGAGCCCTGCGGCACGCCGGGCTGCACCGGCGGCATTCCGGAGCCCAAGTCGGTCAAGACCAGCCGCCGGTTCTACGAACATCACCGGGCGACGCGGCGGTTCATCCACGACCCTGGCCTGGTCGAGGTTCGGATCATGGACGCGCTCAGCAAGGATCCCACCCTCGAGGGGCGCCTTGAGGTCGTGGCCTACCCCCGGTTGGACATGGTCGACATCCTCATCGAGTTCCTGCGCCGTGACGGTCGCGGCGAGGTCAGCGTCTGCGAGGTCTGGGCGGTCGACGCGAAAGACCAACTCAGCGCGCGGCTACTCGGTCGGCGATTCGAATGGCCCGCGGGATTCCCTTGCGACAAGCGGTTCCTGGCCGTACCCAAACATCGGGCCGACCAGGGCCAGTACCTCAAGGAGCTGAAGAGCGAGCTGGATGGCCGGCCTAGAAGCGCCGGCGTCACCGTCATCAGCGAGGACGCCCTGATCGAGTTGGTGAAGGTCCGCGTCAAGGAGTTGGCCGCATGAGGGACACCAGCAGTTGGTGCGAGGAACTCCAGGCTCGGCTGGAGGCAGCAGATTTTCCCAAGAACGCCCTGACCAGTGCGGAGTTCTGCCAGGCGGAACTCGGCCTGGCCTTCATGGCAGCTCATTTCCCGGGGGAACCGATCGGCGCAATGCCGGCCATCCTGTCGGGCTACGTCGCGGTGGCACACGACCTCGTAGCGACCGTCCGGCGGGTGCGCCACCGCATGCGTGACACCGCCCGTCGCGCCTACTGGCGCAGCACCCTCAACAAGTACGTCGCTCTACCGGCGGCCATCCGCGCGTTCGAGCGCGTTGACGACCCCAATCGGCGCGTCAATGACCGGACGGTCTTCGAGCCGAAGGCTACATCGGTGGTCGCGGAGCGCGACCGGTTCTACGCTGCGGCGATGGCCGACGCACTGGCCTACAGCCCGGTACGCGGCCAGCACCCGCCAGCACGGGCGGGCGGCCGGTACGTCTTCAAGGTGGGCGACCACCGGGAGATCGTGCAGTTTCCCGACCACCTGCCGTCGGCGCCTCCGCTGGTGGCGCTGCCCACTGTCGCCGGCCGAAGCCGCCAACCGTGGACGGTCGATGTCGACAAGGACATCGTCACGACCGCCCATGCCGTAGACGAGCAACTGCGCGAGCGGCCGGATCTGCGCCAGGGGCACTACACCAAGTGGGTCGCCGAGATGCGACCCAGCGTCGTCGACGCAGCCTCCGGCCGGTTGGTAGACCAGCCCTCGCAGTTCACCATCAACGGCCTGGAGCACTGGGTCGGACTGATGAACTCCGGCAAGACGACCCTTGCCGACCTCCTGACCATCAATCGGGTCCGCGAACACGGCGACCGGGTCTGCTTGGTGGTCGGCTCGGTCGGCGACGTCTACCAGAAAGTCTCCGCCCTACGAAACCTCGGCATCGACGCGGTCCCCCTCATCGGCCGCAGCGCGAGGTCAGAGCACATCGGCCGATACTGGACGACGCATATCGACCAGGCCGCCGAGCTGTTCCCCTCCGGCCAATACCGCCCGGACCCGGCGGCCGAGTACGCCAACGCCTCGTGCCTGCTAGAACCGCTGCGGGTGACCAACCAGGCCACCTGGACCCCCCTGCGCCCCGAGGAGTTTCCCTGCCGGAGCCGGCTACGAACCGTCGACACCAAACAGACCCGCATCCACGACTGCCCCCTGTTGACAGTGTGCCCGGCGCAGAAAGCCCTTCGCGAGATCACCGCGGCCCAGGTGTGGGTGACCACCCCGCAGTGCCTCGTGGCCAGCCGGGCGGAGCCCGCATCGGAGTCCATGCGGTGGCTCGAAGCGGTCCAGCACCACATCGACCTCATGATCATCGACGAGGCGGACGCGGTCCAGCAGGTCTTCGACCAGAAGTTCGTCCAGACCGAACAACTGGTCTCCAGCGACAGCGGCTGGACCCACCGGATGGTGGACTGCACCAACCAGGGGCTAGCCAACGGCGAGATGGCGGCGGTGGTCCACCGCGGAGTCCAGGAGTGGCACCGGCTGCTGCTCATCCACCAACAGGCCGTGTTCAGCCTCAACCAACTCGCGCTGGCCGAATCCGGCCAGGCCCTGAGGACGCTGTTGGGCGACACGACGTTCACCGCCCACGCGCTGTTCCGCCAGGTGGCCCGCACGCTATACGGGTTGGCACCGCACACCGACGGCGACAAGGCGGCTGAGGACGCGGCCGAAGCCTTCTACGAACAGCAACTGCAGGCACTTGCCGAACAGCCGCTGGTCCGCCATGGCCACGAACTCGAAGCGGCCATCGACCATATGACCAGACTGCCCCGCGACGATGACCTCGTCCGGGAAACGATCGATTCCTGGATCAACGCGAGCCTGTCGCCCCAGCACACCAGCCGACAGCGCATCGACCTCGACCGCGACCTGCTGCACCTGATCATCGAGGCAGCGATCTGGTCCGGCCGCATCACCACGACCTTCTTCCGCATGGTCGGGCTCTACCCGTCGGTCCGCGAGCCGCTGCGCCTGCCCGACGACGAGATGTTCATGCTCGCCCAGCCCCCGCGCGACTACCGGCCGCTGGTACCCGAAGCCCCGATCGGCAACCTGCTCGCGCTGAGGTGGGCGGCAAGCCGTAGCGGCGGCGCCTCGCTGCAGATCGTTTGGGTCCACGGCGTCGGTCGATGGCTGCTGCACCACGCCCATGACCTGCTGGAATGCGAGGGCGTCGCCGGACCGCATGTGATCATCACTTCAGCCACGAGCTGGATCCCCGGATCGTCCTTCTACCACATCCCGCAGACCCCTAGCCTCGTACTCCGCCAGCAGGAACGCGACCGGAAGGCACTGCGGACCTCGACCATGCTGGTCAAGCCCGGTCGGACCCCAGCTAACGACCCGATCTTCGTATCCGGCCGCGCCGGGCCGGCCAGGGCGGACGCGCTGCGTCAGATGGTCTCCTATCTGTGCGACGTCACCCCCGGCCGCCACCGCAGCCGCATCGACGACCTCCGGGCCGCTCTGCCCGACGACCGGCGGCAGGTTCTGCTGGTCACCCTCTCAGGCCGCGACGCGCGGCTGGTCGCCGAGCACATCAACCACAAGAGCGCCCTGTCCGCGCGGTACGTGGTTCCCGATGCCGGCGGCCCTCAGGACGGCGGCATCCAACGTCGGCTGATCGCCCGTTTCGGACACAGCGACGACGACATCCTCGTCGCCGCCGAGATGTCCATCCAACGCGGCTACAACATCCTCAACGCCAACGACACCGCCGCCCTCGGGGCCGTCATCTACCTCACGCGGTCCCACCCGCCGCCATTCGACCTCGGGTTCCCGCTGTCCCTGGTCAACCAGATGGCGATGCGGCACCTACAGCACCCCTTCGAGGCCCTGCCCGGCGACGTCGGCGCCTACGTCCGGCAGATGCGCTACGCCGCACGTGACCTGTGGTACGACCTCATCGGCCACCCGGTGGTCTTCCGGACCCTTGACGAGGACTACCGGCCGGCGTTCGTGGCCAACAACCTCGTCCCCATGAGCCAGACAATCGGACGCACCATCCGCGGCAACCAACGCACCACCGCCTGGTTGTGCGACGCCGCGTTCGCCGAACGGCTGTCGACCGACGACGACGCACCCGACACCAAACGCACCAGCCTCGTCGTAGCCACCGACGCGTTCCTGACTGGCCTCCTGAGCCCACCGAAGGCCGCCGCCGACGCCGAGGAACACCGGCAACACGCCGTCAACGTGGCCGTGTGGGAACTGATGTGCCACCTCGTACAGACCAACCAGCCACTCGGATCCCGAAGGAAGCACCCACGTGGCCAAGATCAGTGACCGGATGCAGCTCACCGCATTCACGCTCGCCCCCGACGCCCGCTGGGACGTCCACTGCAAGATCGCCGGCTTCCCGAAACCATGGCTGGACCTGCTAACCCGGGAGTACCACGCCAGGCCGGAGATCAAGCCCGGTTTCTCGCTGCCCACCCGCAGCCTCGTCGACCTTCTCCTCGGCATCGACCCCGCCGTCATCCACGTCAACTGGAACCTCGCCAGCGACCGCTTCATCGTGGCATTCGCCGACGTCGACCCCGCCATCCTCACCGTCGCCGTCGGCGCCTGGGCCAGCACCGCCGTCGCCCCCGACAGCACCACCGACTGGTGGGACGCCTTCGATCCGGACGACCTACGGTTCAACGAAACTCCAATCAACGCCCTCGACCACGCCGAACGTCCCAACGGAACGGCAGCCCCGTCGGAGTGCATGTATGACCTGCTCCCCACCCTCCTAGCACAGTACGTACGCGAGCACGGGCTCCACCTGATCGGCAAGCCACGCGAGTCGCTGCTCGGCCCGCCCAGTCCGAACAACCACCGCAGCCTCGTGCTGCTGCCCTTCTCCGAGGTTCCCCAGACCGGCGGTGGCCTGACCACAGCCAAGATTGAATTTCACGTCGAGACGATTCCCCACCGAGGGCTGCCCAGCATCCACGCGGATCTGACCAGCAGCCGCTTTCCCTTGCAGCCCGTGGCCTATATCCCCCAACGCGGCGACGGTCCCGCCGGCGCCACCATCCTGTTGCACGCCCCTGACGGATTCCTCGACGAACGCGGGGCGCATACACTGCTGGCCGCCAAGGCGCAGCACCGGTACGTCAAGGGAGGTCAGAAGACCTGGCAGTGGACCCCCGGACTGGCCGGCACGTTGGGACGTCTTACCCATCTGACTTTTCCCGCGCCGGAAAAGGTGTTCGCTGACCCCCGGGCCGCCCATGAGGAAGGCAGGATCCGCGCCTACATTCTCTACTCCGAAGGCACCAAGAGCGACGCCGAAGACTTCGACGTTCTGGAACAGTTCAAGCCTGACGAGAACGGCAAGCGCAAGGCTCGATCGCTGCGACACGGAGCCAAGACCGGCTTCGTTCCCGCCGATCACATGCACGTCCGCGAACAGCTCGCGAATATCCTTGAACCGCTGGGGATCCAGCCATTGCCCGAAGCCCGACGCGTCGGAACGCGACCGGCCCGGCACATCACGCCGACCCACGACATCGCCGAAACCTACGCCCTGGAGCTGTGGACGCAGTCCGACGACACCCGCCAAGCCATACTCGCCGCCCTGCAACTGCACCACGGGCTCGAACCCCGCCCAGACCCGACCGACCCCGCCACCATCCACTTCACCGGAGACCTCAACCTCGCCGTCCACCTCCGCGAGGTCGGCGCCTTGGGGGCCGGCATTGAACGCCCCGACAAGGACCGGTCCGTTGCCACCCTCCGGGGCAGCCACGCCAATCACGTGCAGAACCAGATCGGCCCCGCGAGCCAGCGCGCCGCAGCGATCTTCGAACTCCACGGACCCGATTACTTCGCCCGCACCCGCACCATCGACCCCAAGCCCTCTCTGAAGAAGGCGTTCGCCCGAAGCGGACGGCGGTTACAGTGCATGAAACCCGCCATCAGGTTCAAGCCACCGGCCAACCCGCCGACGAATCCGAAGAAGATCCCGACCCCGTACCCTGGCACGGTCTTCACCAAGGGCACCATTCACCGAGCCTCTGCCAGCGTCCTCGACGCCCTACGTCAACTTGGCCGCCTCGGCCGCCCACAACTGGACGAAGCGCTGGCCGGTATGGAGTTGGTTGGGATTTGGCTGCACCACCTCGACGGCGCGTGCGTGCCGCTCGTCGTACGCATGCCCCCCGAAGGCGAGCCCGCCGCCCACCTCGCCACGACCAGCGCCACGCCCGTACCGCCCATGCCCTACAGCGACCTGCCCCAAGCCCTAGCCGCAGGGAAAGGACGCATACCGGCAGGCAAAAACCAGCAGGCGATCCTCTCGCGGTTCCTCTCCAACGTCCTCGGTGTCGACGAAACCTCCGTCATCGACGAGCATGACCGCGCCGTCTTCGTCAAAGCCTACGGATTCCGCAAGTGGGGATGGAACTGGATCCAGGACAAGAATATAGCCGTCAACAGGCTCGTGCTCCCGGGGCACACTTTCGACGACGACCAGCAACCCCCGTCGTTCCTCACACCCCAGCAATGCCCAGGCCTGAGAATCATCCGCGTC
This sequence comes from Micromonospora sp. NPDC048843, assembly GCF_040649965.1. Lineage (NCBI taxonomy): Bacteria > Bacillati > Actinomycetota > Actinomycetes > Micromonosporales > Micromonosporaceae > Micromonospora > Micromonospora sp. NPDC048843. The sequence continues at coordinate 1,075 of NZ_JBEZGJ010000128.1, read as the reverse complement.
CGAGACCGGAGCACAACTCAGGAGGTGGCCCTGGGATTTCCGCCCGACTACGACACGCACAGCCCGCGCGGTGACGGCCTCTACACCTTCGACGACCACGTCTACTACTCGATCAATCCCCGCGCGGAACAGATGCAGACCCCCCTCACCGCGACCAAGATCGACCCCGACGTACTCGCCAACCACCGCTTCCGGGCATCCAACGAAACGCCGCTGGAGATCCTTCCCGCCTTCCTGCAAGCTGCCGATACGCCGGACGCGTTCGCCGACCTCACCCAACTGCTGCGACGCAGCTACCTGCACACCGAACAGGCCACGCTTCACCCGGCGCCCATACACCTGTGCAAGCTCGCAGCCGAATACCTGTAGTGAGGACCGCCCGCTGACGGTGGTCCGCCGGCTCCGGTCAGCTACCACCGGCTGTTGTCGGCGTACCTCGTTTCTATTCGCAGGAAGCGTGGGGCACGTTCGCAGGTGCGGGCATTCACCGCCACCGGCTTCTTCGAAGGCCAGGACGTTGGTAATTCCATGCTGTGCGTCCTGGCGGCCATCGAACAGGCCTCTATCCGGTCCGCTCCTGAGCGCCACCACGCCCGATCACCGCCCGGGTCGCGGCTTCGGCAACGCGCCGAGCCGCGTGCGGTGCATTCGGAGCTGGTTCCCCCGACACCGCACGCGGCTACTGTCCCCTACTCGGATGTGGGCGATGCGACGTGGTTTACCTGCGACCACGTGCCGGCGTGATCTGCCACCCGGGCCAGTGGATGGGGCTGGCCGGTCATGGCCGACAGCGCGTTGGCCACGTCGTGCAGATCAGCCTTGATGTAGGTGGTGGTGGAGGATCCGGGGCTGTCGGTGTGTCCGGCGTAGGCGCGGGCGATGCCGTAGCCGAAGTGCCGTTCCACCCAGGTCAGGGTGGTGTGGCGCAGCCAGTGGGTCGAGATGCCGTGCACGGCTACCCAGGGCAGGCGCTCACCTAATACTGCAACGGCAGTAGGCGAATCGAGTTCGGCTCGCGTTCGTTGGTCTGCCTGTGACGGACGTTGATGTCGATCGTTGGCACGGGGAGTTGGAC
>NZ_JBEZGJ010000127.1:0-22261 GCF_040649965.1 Micromonospora sp. NPDC048843 | reverse complement strand
CGCCACCCAGCCCATCACCGCGAACCACAGCAGCACGGCGATGGTGGTCAACGCGCCGACGTCCTGCCCGGCGAGGAAGCCGGAGAGGTAGCCGAGCACGAAGGTCGCCGCGACGCCGATCAACAGCGGGTTGGTGAGGTGGATCCAGTGTCGCTTCCACTCACCCCGGTAGCGCTCGGTGGGGAAGAGGTAGCGAGCCACCAGCGAACTGGGCTCGTCTTCCAGTGGCAGCACCCGCCGAGGGGTCGAGCCGGTCGCGTCGGCACGCAACCCGGCCAGCTCGTCCTCGGAGATCTGCGGCGGCTGGTAGCTCGCCTCCGGATCACGGATCCACCCCCGACCGGAACGACCCTGACCGGCATAGCCGGGCCCGTCGCCATAGCCGACGTCGTCCGAAAGGGACGGACCGTCGGACAGACCGGGACCAGCCCCGTAGCCCGGGCCGTCATCAGGCCCGATCCGCGGGATCGGCTCGGTGTCGCGCTCGCGGCGTTCCCGGTCGGGGTCGTCCGGGTCGAAGGGTGGACCGGAGGGGCTGCCCATCGGCGGCTAGGCGACGAGGCTGGTGAAGAAGTCGCCAAACCCCTGGGCGATATCCATGATCCCGCCGCCGAGCGACTTGAACACATCCGCCGCAGAGTTTGGCCGGTAGGCGACGAAGAAGATCAAGAATGCGATTCCGGCCCAGGTGAGGACCTTCTTGACCATGGCGGGCCATCCTCTCGCGCGGCGCCGGGTCCCATTACCGCAGCGGCACCCAGAGTATCAGTGTGGTGTCGTACAGTGAATATCTGCGTCCGTTCTCCGTCAATCCGGAAGAGTTGTCAAGCTCTACCGGGTAGATACGGGGACGGTGCGCCGTACACGAGCTCGGGCGGAGTCCACTCGGTCAGGTCGTGTAGCACGACGTCTTCCGCGAGCAGGTGACCCGCACTCGCCGGCCAGGCTATCGCATGGAGCCACATTCCCCGAGCTTCGCCGGCGTACGCGCTTCGATCCGTTGGTGAATTCACCAACCACAGTGGAGTGGGGTGCCCGCCGACCTTGATCTTCGCCTGTCCGACGTGGTCAGGGTGACCCGACCCCGGGTCGGTCAACGCGTCCACCAACTCCGGTCCGGGATCCGGGCCGGTCAGACCGGCGAGCCGGGTGCCCAGGCCGACGCCGGGTTCCTCGGCCACGAAGACCAGATCGGCCGGACCACCACCGAGTGGCGCCGGGCCCGCGCAGGCCACCACTGTCGCCCGCACGCCCGTCCGGTCGTCCCCGGCGTACGCCACGCCGGTGAGTGTCCACCCGGGTGGCAGCGGCCACGGGCACCACAACGGCGTCACCGGCGGGTCGCCGGTCGCGGTGATCCGTTCCACCACGCTCGCCACGATGTCCGCTCCGATGTGCTCGGGCACGTGCAACGGCGGCACCGGGCCGCAGCGCACACACCTCGAGTCGGTGTTCATCAGATCCGGCGCCCGTACCGGGCCCCCGCATCTCGGACAACTCACCGCGACACTCACATCCCCACCGTCACCCCGGACCGCCCGCACGTCAAGCCGGAACGTCCGATTCGGCACCGTACGTGGGTCAGTCCGGCGGCGTACCGGCGTGCGCGCGGATCCAGGCATGCATGGCGATTCCGCTGGCCACGCCCGCGTTGATCGACCTCGTCGAGCCGTACTGGGCGATGGAGTAGAGCTGGTCGCAGGCCGCACGGGCCGGCGCGGAGAGACCGGGCCCCTCCTGGCCGAACAGCAGCACGCAGTCCCGCGGCAGGGTGCCGGTCTCCAGCGGACGCGACCCGGGCAGGTTGTCGATGCCGAACACCGGCAGCTGCCGCTCGGCCGCCCAGGCGACGAACTCCTCGATCGTCTCGTGGTGCCGTACGTGCTGGTACCGATCGGTCACCATCGCGCCGCGCCGGTTCCACCGTCGCCGTCCGACGATGTGCACCTCGGCGGCGTTGAACGCGTTGGCGTTGCGCACCACAGTGCCGATGTTGAAGTCGTGCTGCCAGTTCTCGATAGCGACGTGGAAGCCGTGCCGGTGCCGGTCCAGGTCGGCGACGATCGCCTCGTGCCGCCAGTAGCGGTAGCGGTCTACGACGTTGCGCCGGTCCCCCTCCGCGAGCAGTTGCCTGTCGTAACGAGGGTCGTCGGGTGGGTCCCCCGGCCAGGGGCCCACGCCCACCTCAAGCTGGTCGTCGGTCACGGTCATCAGAGGGTACGGACCGCGTCGGCACCGGCCGCGACGACCTGCCGGTCAGGCCAGGTCGAGGGCGGCACCGAGCCGGTCCAGGAAGCGCCGGTCCACCGGGCTGGCCGGTGGGTCCACCCGGCGCGCGCCGGTGCCGGGCACCGCGCGACACACCCGGGCCGCGACCGACTGCACCCACTGGCGGTACGCGGCCGAGTCGGCAGGGTCGGCCCGCCGCCGGAGGACCCGGCTCGCCGCACGACAGGCGGCCAGCAGGTCCACCAGGTCGGTGAGCCGCTCAACGGGTTGTGGGGTGCCATCGTGACGGGCGTAGATCGTGGCTACCACCGCGCGGACCAGATCGCTGTCGGAGGCTCGACCCGCGGCCACGGCATCCAGACCGGCCAGGCCGGCCATGACTCCACGCTCCGTCCGGCCAGGACCGGGTGCCGCGGCGGCCACGAGAACCCGACCGGGCAGGCTGGTGAGCAGGTCCCACTCGGCGGCGGAGTAGACAGCGGTGGTCAAGGGTGCGGCTCGGCGGCCGGCAGAGGACGGCTCTCCCGCTACGGAGTGGCTCATCGGAACCTCCGGCGTCAGCATATGCCCCGCGACGGGAACAGGGCCCCTTCCCCAGCAGACCCGCGCAGGGGAAGGAGCCCGGTGTTCGTCGACGATCGAGCCTGCCGCGCGGCTGTCAGCGCGGCTCGGGGAAGCTGGGCCGCTCCGGATCCACCCCGTCGGGCACCGCAGCGGCCGCGTACTCCCGCTTGGGGACCATGACCTTGCGCCGGAAGACGCAGACCATGGTGCCGTCCTGGTTGTAACCGCGGGTCTCCACCGACACCACGCCCCGGTCGGGTTTCGAGCCGGACTCGCGCTTGTCGAGCACCGTGGTCTCGCCATAGATGGTGTCGCCGTGGAAGGTCGGCGCGACGTGCCGCAGCGACTCGACCTCCAGGTTGGCGATCGCCTTGCCACTCACATCGGGCACCGACATGCCCAGCAGCAGCGAGTAGATGTAGTTGCCGACCACGACGTTGCGCTTGAACTGACTCGCTGTCGCGGCGTAGTGCGCGTCCATGTGCAGCGGGTGGTGGTTCATGGTGAGCAGGCAGAAGAGGTGGTCGTCGTACTCGGTGACGGTCTTGCCCGGCCAGTGCCGGTAGACCGCGCCGACCTCGAACTCCTCGTAGTAGCGACCGAACTGCATGCTGGTCCCTTCGACGGGCGGCGATGGAGTTCGGCACAGCATGCCTTACCGATGGTTAAGGCGACCGGCGGGGCGCGACGGCGGCGGAAATGTCACACCGGTCACTCGCCTGGGGGGAGACGCAATGAGCGGCGGGGCCCTCCCCGGCACCCGCCGCCCACGCTCTGATGTGAGGAATTCTGCCCTACGCCTGCGTAGGTTCAACAGAGATCGCGGTCACATTTATCTTTTTGTAACACTACTCTGCGTGACGAAGCGGAGGTTGATCAGCGATCTCCGCAGGCCGGATACCTCCTTGTCAAGGCCCAAGTTACCGATTCGTAGTGCTCAATCGCGTGGATCTCCCTGGAAACGCTCCCATTACCGCAGGTCACGCAAGTGCGTCATGCACTTGCGTTCCGCAGGTCGGGTGTGAACAGATGCGCGTCGATGACCTGCGGCACCCCCCGGCAGCCCCGGGCACGTTTCGTGCCCCACCGCACGGGAATTCGATACGGTCAGCCCTGGTTCTACGGGACGTAGATAAACCGCGGTGATCGGAGAGTGCAATGGCAACCGTTGAGCTGACCTCGACGAACTTCGACGAGGTGACCGGCAACGACGGCATCGTCCTGGTCGACTTCTGGGCCGACTGGTGTGGTCCGTGCAAGCGGTTCGCCCCGGTCTACGAGCGCTCCTCGGAGAAGCACCAGAACATCGTCTTCGGCAAGGTCGACACGGAGGCTCAGCAGGAGCTGGGCGCCAAGTTCGACATTCGCTCGATCCCGACGATCATGGCGATCCGAGACGGCGTCATCGTCTTCGCCCAGCCGGGCGCCCTTCCCGAGTCCGCGCTGGAGAACCTGATCGAGCAGGTCGAGGCGCTGGACATGGACGACGTCCGCAAGCAGCTGGCCGAGCACAACCACTGAGTCGTCCCCACGACGACGACACCGAAGGCCGGGCCCGATGCGGGCCCGGCCTTTGTCGTACTCCCAGCAACTCCCGCATGATCACCTGCCTGGTCAGGCCGAACTGGCCGTCGGAGGGACCCGAGGCCGTCGGTACATCCCGTATCGTCACGACCCGATGGAGAACCTCACCACCCGCGGGCGCGTGACCCGGCTGGGCGCGACCGCACTGGGCCTCGTCCTGCTCGTCGTCGGCACCTTCTGGGGCAGCGACGACGACTTCCCGTTCGGCCCGTTCCGGATGTACTCCACCTCCAACCCGCCGAACGCACCCGCACCCGACACCCGCGTCGAGGGGGTGAACAGCTCCGGAGCGGTGATCGACCTCGACCAGAACGCGACAGGCATCCGCCGCGCCGAGATCGAGGGTCAGCAGGCCCGATACGCCGCCGACCCGACGCTGCTCACCGAGGTCGCCGACGCGTACGCCGAACGCCACCCGGACGCTCCCGCGCTGGTCGAGGTCCGCATCGTCATCCGCTGGCACGGTATCCGCGCCGGTCGACCGACCGGCCAACACACCGACCAGACCGTCGTCCGCTGGCAGGCCACCCGATGAACCGCTGGCTGACCGAGGCCGTACCCCGGGGCCGGGTGGCCGCCTTCCGCACCCTCATCTACCTGTTCGTCGCCGCCGATCTGGTGATCTTCACCCCCTGGGTACGCACCCGGGTCAGCGTGCCCGGCGACCTGTACCAGCCACTCCTGATCGGCCGTCTGCTCCCACTGCCGACGCCAACCGAGACGCTGGTGACGGTGATCTTCTGGGCGTTGCTGCTGCTCGCCCTCCTCGCCGCCACCGGACGAGCGCCCCGACTGCTCGGCTGGGCGGTGTGCGCGCTGTACCTGGAGTGGATGATCATCGCGATGAGCTACGGGAAGGTCGACCACGACCGGTTCGGGCTCCTCGTCGCACTGGCCGTACTGCCCACCGCCGGTCGCGCCCGACACGGCGACACCACCCGCACCGAGGCCGGCGGCTGGGCCCTGCGCGTCACCCAGATCGCGGTGATCTGCACGTACTTCCTGGCCGCCTTCGCCAAGCTGCGCTTCGGCGGTCTGGACTGGCTGACCGGCTCGGTCCTGGCCCGCGCGATCATCCGGCGCGGCACCGACCTGGCGGACCTCATCGCCCAGGTGCCGTACCTGCTGATCGTCGCCCAGTTCGGCATCGTGGCGTTCGAGCTGCTGAGCCCGCTGGTCTTCTTCCTGCCGCCCCGCTGGCGACTCGCCATGGTCGGCTTCTTCTACTCGTTCCACGCGGTCACCATCGCGACGATCACGATCTCGTTCGCGCCGCACCTGGCCGCGATGACCAGCTTCCTACCGCTGGAGCGGGTGCGCCCGCTGGTCTGGGCACGCCGGCTCGTCGGCCGCGACTCTCCCGAAACGGCGACGACGGATGCCCCGGAACCGCGCCCGGCCGACGTCGACAGGGTGCCGGCCGACCCGGGCCCGGTGACAGCCGGCGCGGGGCCGGTGCTCGACGATCAGGCGCCGGTGGTCGGGCGACCAGCCGGCCCGTAGAGCCGCTCCCGGGCCTCCTGCGGCAGGGAGCAGGCCGCCGTGCCACCGGGAAGTCGGTGCCGGTTTCGCGCCACCCAGCGGTACAACGGCCAGGCGGCAACGCGTACCGGAGGTATCCGCAGACCGGCGCCGGCGACCCGCCAGAGCGGACCACTCGCGGCGAGCAGCTTCGCGATGGCGTCCGGACCGGCCGCGCGCGAGCCGTCCGCGCCGACCCACTGCACGGCCTCCTCGCACTCGGCCACCGTGAGGCCGAGCGCGTCCAGGTCGGCGAACTGCCAGGGCACCACACGTGCGGCGGTGGGGATGCGACGCTCGATGAACTCCGCACAGCTCGTGCAGAACGCGCAGTCCCCGTCGTAGACGAAGGTCGACGTCTCCATGGCGTCCATCCTCCCCTCTCCGACCACCCGGACGCCCACCGGTGTACGGCGGGTCACTTGCGCTTGTCTCGTACACGTGTTCGAATAGTGGCCATGCGCTGGGACAACCTCACCGCTCCCCCGGTCGAGGGAGACCCCGAGCGGGCAGCGCCAGCGACGCCACCCCTGCCGCTGGCGCTGCCCGGCGCCGTCGCCCGCACCTTCGACACCCCCGAGTTCGCCGGGATGACCTTCTACGAGGTGCAGGCCAAGTCCATCCTCAACCGGGTGCCCGGGCAGTCCCGCGTCCCGTTCGAATGGACGATCAACCCATACAGGGGCTGTTCTCATGCCTGCACTTACTGCTTCGCGAGAAACACTCACACCTATCTCGATCTCGATGCCGGTGCCGACTTCGACCGGAAGGTGATCGTCAAGGTCAACGCCGGCGAGCTGGTCCGGCGGGAGCTGGCCGCGCCGCGCTGGCGGGGCGCGCACGTGGCGATGGGCACCAACGTGGACTGCTACCAGCGCGCCGAGGGGCGTTACCGGTTGATGCCGCAGATCATCGGCGCCCTGCGGGACTTCGCCAACCCGTTCTCGATCCTCACCAAGGGCACGCTGATCCTGCGCGACCTGCCGCTGCTGCGCGAGGCCGCCGAGGTGACCACGGTGGGCATCTCCTTCTCGGTGGGGTTCGTCGACGAGCACCTCTGGCGCACCGTCGAGCCCGGCACACCGCACCCACGCCGCCGGCTGGACGCCGTCCGGGCACTCGCCGACGCCGGCTTCTCCATCGGTGTGCTGATGGCACCGATCCTGCCCGGCCTCAGCGACAGCGACGAGTCGATCGACGCCACCGTCTCGGCGATCGCCGCCGCCGGTGCGACGAGCGTGACCGCCCTGCCGCTGCACCTGCGTCCCGGTGCCCGGGAGTGGTACGCGCAATGGCTCGCCCGCGAGCACCCGCACCTCGTGCCCCGCTACCGCGAGCTCTACCGGGCCGGTGCGTATGCCCCGCAGGCGTACCAGCGGGAGTTGACCGCACGGGTGCGGATCGCCGCCCGCCGACACGGGCTGCACCGCGGCGAGCGGGGCGACAACCGCAGCCTGCCCGAGCCTCCGCAACCGGCGGCGGCCGAGCAGCTGACGCTGTTGTAGTCGGAGCTACAGTCGGCGGGTGCGTACCGCTTCGCAGATCCTCGCCGACTCCGCCGTGATCGCCGTCGTGGGCGCGTCCCGCGACCCGTTCAAGGCCGCGCACGGCGTGCCGTTGCAGATGCAGCAGTACGGCTGGCGCATCATCCCGGTCAACCCGACCGTCGACGAACTGTTCGGGGAACGGGCCTACAAGTCGCTGGCCGACATCCCGCACCCGGTCGACCTGGTGGACGTGTTCCGACCGGCGGCCGACGCCGTGCAGGTGGTCCGGGACGCGGCGGCGATCGGCGCCCCCGCGGTCTGGCTCCAGCTAGGCATCGTCTCGGCCGAGGCGCGGCGGATCGCCGAGGAGGCCGGCATGGACTACGTCGAAGACCGCTGCCTCATCGTCGAACGCGCCGCCGCCAACCTCACCCGCCTCCCCTAACCCGAACCTGCCCCGCCCCGCCCCGCCGGTCATGCAGTCACCGGTCTGGCCGCTGCCGAACCCGGCCTGGTGGCACGCCGGTCGCTGCAACCCGCCCCGGTGGTCGACGGCAGGGACACGGCGGTGCCGGAGGGCTGCCGCGTCGGCGTCTCCGGCGCGGTCAGGGGCACCATGTCTCGTCAACGACGAGGCGTCCGTCGGCGCGGACGGCCTCGGTCACGAGCGTGATGCCTCTGAGTCATATTGATGCCTCACGGTCATCAGGCTCGTGACCGACGACGCGGATCGGCGACCGGCCAACAAGCAACCGGCAACAAGCAACAAGCAACGAGCAACCGATCAGCAGGCGCGGATCAGAGCTTGTACTCCTTGAGGAGGCCTCGGGAGATGATGGTCTTCTGGATCTCCGAGGTGCCCTCGCCGATGAGCAGGAACGGGGCCTCCCGCATCAGCCGCTCGATCTCGTACTCCTTGGAGTAGCCGTAGCCGCCGTGAATGCGGAACGCCTCCTGGACGACCTCGGCGCAGTATTCGGAGGCGAGCAGCTTGGCCATCCCGGCCTCGACGTCGTTGCGCTGGCCGGCGTCCTTGAGCCGGGCGGCGTTGACCATGAGGGCGTGCGCGGCCTCGATCTTCGTGCCCATCTCGGCGAGCTTGAAGGCGATCGCCTGGTGCTTGGCGAGGGGCTGGCCGAAGGTCTTGCGCTGCTGGGCGTAGCTCACCGCAAGCTCGAAGGCGCGGATGGAGATGCCGCAGGCGCGGGCGGCGACGTTGACCCGGCCCACCTCGATGCCGTCCATCATCTGGTAGAAGCCGCGGCCCACCTGGTCGGCGCCACCGAGGATCGCGGAGTCGGGCACGGTCACCCCGTCGAGCACCATCTCGGTGGTCTCGACGCCCTTGTAACCCATCTTCTCGATCTTGCCGGGGATGGTGAGGCCGGGGGCGGTCTCACCGAAGCCCGGCTCCTTCTCCAGCAGGAAGGTGCTCATGTTGCCGTAGACGGATTCCGCGCCGGTATCGGTCTTGACCAGGGTGGCCACCACCGAGGAGTACGCCCCGTTGGTCAGCCACATCTTCTGTCCGTTGAGCACGTAGTTGTCGCCGTCACGGACAGCCCGGGACTTGATCGCCGAGACGTCGGAGCCGGTCTCGGGCTCGGACATGGAGAACGCGCCGCGCACCTCGCCGGTGGCCATCTTCGGCAGTAGGCGGGCCTTCTGCTCGGCGGAGCCGTGCTGGGAGATCAGGTACGCCACGATGAAGTGGGTGTTGACGATGCCGGAGATCGACATCCAGCCTCGGGACAACTGCTCCACCACCAGCGCGTAGGTGAGCAGCGATTCGCCGAGGCCGCCGTACTCCTCGTCGATGGTGAGACCGAACAGCCCCATCTCGCGCATGCCGTCGAGGATGTCGGTGGGGTACTCGTCGGCGTGCTCCAGCCGCTGCGCGTGCGGGATGATCTCCTTGTCGGCGAAGTCCCGAACGGTCTCCAGGATCGACTGTTGCACATCGGTCAGGCCGGGCGTCTGGGCGAGTCGGGCCATCTCAGCCTCCGGGGATCCGCGCACTACTCATGGGTAACTGAACGCTGGGTCAGTATCGGCCCCTCGGGTCGACGAGGCCAAGGTGACCAGTCCACACAACCGCTGTGAAAAGGTTCACCGCTGCGGGTAGCGTCCGGCAAGAGGGACTTTTCCGGCACCGGCAGGAGGAGGACAGCTGTGAGCTACCCGCCGCCGTCGGGACCGCCCGAGGACGAGCCGCCGCCGTCACCCTACGAACCACCGAAGGACCAGTCGCCGTACGCGCCACCGCCGGCCGGCCAGTCGCCGTACGCGCCGCAGTCGGACCAGCCGGCGTACGAGCTGCCAGCGGAACGTTCACAGTACGGGCCACCGCCGGGCGAACCGTCGCCGTACGGCCACCAGGGGCCGCAGCAGTCGGCGCACTGGAGTCAGCAACCGCCGTACCCACCACAGGGCCCCTACGGTCAGTACGGCCCACCGCCTTCTGGGCCGGGTCGGGGCACCAACGTGCTGGCGATCCTGTCGCTGGTGTTCGCCTTCGTCTTTCCGCCGGCCGGCGCCGTCCTCGGCCACGTGGCCAAGCGGCAGATCCGCACCAGCGGCGAGGAGGGCGACCAGCTCGCCACCTGGGGGCTGATCCTCGGCTACGTCTTCACCGGGCTCACCGTGCTGGCCTGCTGTGGCTGGCTGGCACTGGTGGCCTTCGGCAACACCGGCGACAGTGGCAGCTACTGACGAACGGGCCGGCGTGGCCCGTCGCGGTCAGCGGAAGCGGGCCTCGCGGACGCTGTTTCCGCCGTCCACCACCAGCATCTGCCCCGTGATGTACGAGGCCGCCGGCGAGCAGAGGAAGCTGATAGCCGCGGCGACCTCGTCCGGCGTGCCCGGCCGCCCCACCGGGGTGCCCAACCCCTGCTTGATCTCGGCCATGGTGGACGCCGCGGTGTAGATGGTGCCGGGCGCCACCGCGTTGACCGTCACGCCGTCGGCGATCATCTCCATGGCCAGGGCCCGGGTCAGCCCGACGACTCCGGCCTTCGCCGCGGCGTACGCGGCCTCGGTGGGCAGGGCGTTGACCGGGCCGGCCGTGGCCGACAGGTTGACGATCCGACCCCAACCCCGCTCGGCCATCCCCCCGATGAACGCGCGGCTGCACAGGAACGCTGTGGAGAGGTTGCGGTCGATCTCACCACGCCACTCGTCGTAGGTCAGTTGCGCCACCGGCCGCAGCACCCCCTGGCTGGCGCGACTGGCCAAGCCGGCGTTGTTGACCAGCACCTCGACGTCGCCCAACTGCTCGGCGACCGCGTCGGCCAGCGCGCCGACCTCGGACTCGTCGGTCAGGTCGGCGACGAAGCCTGTCACGCCCAGCTCGGTGGCCCGCTCGTGGATGCGTCGGGTGGTGGAGACGATGGCCACCCGCGCGCCCAGGTCGGCGAGTCGCCGGGCGGTGGCGTACCCGATGCCGTCCGGGCTGCCCGCCCCGGTGACCAGGGCGACCCGCCCGTCGAGGCGCATGGTGACCGGGTCGGTGAGCGCGACCGGCTCGTCGGGGCCGGGGCTGCCCGCCGGGGCGGCCGTCCGGGCGCGCCGGGCCGCACCCGGGCGGCTGACGTCCCGTCGGGGTCGACTGCCGGAGCGGTCCGCGGCGCGCGCGTCGTATGCCATGACAGGGATCCTGCCCGTTACGACCGGCCCGAGCAACGCGGCACCCGGAAGCAGGGGCGTCGGGTTTGGGCGGCGCTGGCTACCCTGTCTCCGCACCCCAACCTGACGGAGAGTTCGTATGACCAATCCCCCGCCGCCCGGCAACTGGAGCGATCCCACGTGGTCGGCCCAGCCGTCGAGCCCCGCACCGGATCCGACACTGGTGGCCGGTCAGCCGGTGCCCGCGCAACCTGGCCCGGTCGACCCGTACGCCCCCGATCCTTACGCCCCGGCCCCGTATGCCCCGGACCCGTACGCCCCTGTCGACCCGTACGCCGGCGCGAAGCAGCCAGCGGCCCAGCCGATGCCCGGTTACGCCCCGCCCGGATACCCGCAGCAGTACCCCGGCTACGGCTACCCACAGCCGCCGAAGACCAACGGGCTGGCCATCGCGGCGTTCGTGCTGGCCCTGATCGGTTTCACGTCCTGCATCACCGCGCCGATCGGCGCGATCCTCGGCCACGTGGCGCAGAAGCAGATCCGGCTCAGCGGCGAGGGCGGGGCGGGGATGGCGAAGGCCGCCATCATCGTCGGCTGGATTCTCACCGGGTTCCTGGTGCTGGTGATCCTCTTCTACGTCGCCGCGATCGTCTACGCGATCGCTACCAGCGACAACAGCAGCAGTAGCTACTGATCGTCGGGCGGGCCGGCGTACCGCCGATTGTCGGGCCGGACCGACAGCCGGCGGCGGTCGTCCCGGCCCGGTCGGTCACTGCTCCGGTGGGGTGAACGACGAGGTGCGGCTCATCCCGGCGGCCCGACCCTTGGCCGCGACCACCAGCGCCATCTTGCGAGACGCCTCGTCGATCATCTCGTCGCCGAGCATCACGGCGCCGAGCCGGCCGCCGGCCTCCGAGGTGTAGTGCTCGTACGCGTCGAGGATCAGCTCGGCGTGGTCGTAGTCGGCCTGCGCCGGCTGGTAGACCTCGTTGGCGGCGTCGATCTGGCCCGGGTGCAGCACCCACTTGCCGTCGAAGCCCAGCGCGGCCGAGCGCTTGGCCACCTCGCGGAACGCGTCGACGTCGCGGATCTGCAGGAACGGGCCGTCGATGGCCTGCTTGTCGTGCATCCGCGCGGCCATCAGGATCCGCATGAGGATGTAGTGGTACGGGTCGCCCGGGTAGTCCGGGATCAGGCCGCCGACCACCATCGACTTCATGTTGATCGACGCCATGAAGTCGGCCGGGCCGAAGATGATGGTCTCCACGCGCGGCGAGGCGGCGGCGATCGCGTCCACGTTGACCAGACCGGCGGCGTTCTCGATCTGCGCCTCGATGCCGATCCGACCGACCTCCAGGCCGATCGTCTTCTCGATCTGGGTGAGCGTCAGGTCCAGCCACTGCACCTGGGCGGCGCTCTGCACCTTCGGCAGCATGATGCAGTCCAGGTTGGCGCCAGCGCCCTCGACGACCTCGATGACATCCCGGTAGGTCCACGGGGTGGTCAGGTCGTTGACCCGGACCACCCGGGTCTTGCCGGCCCAGTCGCCCTCGTTGAGGGCGGCCACGATGTTCTTGCGCGCGTCCGGCTTGGCCAGCGGGGCGACGGCGTCCTCCAGGTCGAGGAAGACCTGGTCGGCCGGGAGGCCCTGAGCCTTGCCGAGCATCTTCACGCTGGAACCCGGCACGGCGAGGCAGGACCTGCGGGGGCGACCGACTGCGGCCATGGATGCGCTCCTTCCAGCGTCCGGCGGACATGCCGACGCCACCTGACGACAGATCCGGGACCTTAACGATCCCAAAGGGCGTTGTGACGCCACGGTAACCTCGCGCCATGACCGGGGTGAATGGACCTGTGGAAGATCTCACTGGGCGTCGACTGGTGGTGGTGACCGGGGCCAGCTCCGGCATCGGGCTGGCCGCCGCCGTGCACCTGGCCTGCCGGGGCGACCAGGTGGTGCTGGTCGGGCGGGACCCGGCTCGCCTGCAGGCGGCAGCCGAACGGGTACGGGAGAACTCCGGTGAACGTCCGGAGCTGTTCCGGGCCGACTTCGCGATCCTCGACGACGTACGCCGACTGGCCGAGCAGCTCCGGTCCGCGTACGACCGGATCGACGTGCTCGCCAACAACGCCGGCGCGATCGCGCTGCAACCACTGAGCACTGTCGACGGCTTCGAGATGTCGATCCAGGCCAACCACCTGGCCCCGTTCCTGCTGACCAACCTGCTCGCCGACCGGGTGGGCCGGGTCGTGGTGACCGCCTCCGGCGCGCACCGCTTCGGCGCACTGGACCCGGACGACCTGAACAAGCCACTGCGTGACTACCGGCCGATGGGCGCGTACGGCACCAGCAAGCAGGCGAACGTCCTGTTCACCGCCGAGGTCGCCCGGCGCTGGCCGGACGTTGCCGCGTACAGCTTCCATCCCGGGGTGGTCCGTACCCGGTTCGCCAACGACAGCAAGCTGGTCGCGTTCGGCATGCGGTTCATGCCGTTCCGCAGCCCGGAGAAGGGTGCCGAGACCCTTGTGTGGTTGGCCAACCAGGAGCGCTCCCGGCTGATCAACGGGGGTTACTACGTCGACCGACGGCCGCGTCGACCGCTCCGGAAGGCTGCCGACCCGCAGCTCGCCGCCCGGCTGTGGACGGCGAGCGCCAAGGCCGTCGGCCTCGATGACTGACCGGGCCGGCCACCCGGGTCATCGAGGTGCACGAGGTCTAGGTCCGAGCCCTCGCGGTCCGCGCCAGCGGCGCAGCAGCGACAGCACGGCCCGGATGACGAGAACCGCCAGGACGAACCCCACCAGGAGCGCCCAGAACGGCGGCGGCCCGTAGTGGGGGCGGCCCGACTCACGTACCGCGCCGCGGATCGCGAGGTCGGCGGCGACCGACAGGTCGGTGATGCCCTCCGGCGTCCGGAAGAGCACCTCCGGCGTGGTCGCCCCCCGACGTAGCGCCACCAGTTCCACCGCCTCCGTGCCGACCTCGTGATACGGCCCCCAGGCGATGTCGTGGTTCTCCGGCAGGTCCACCGCCGCCGGACCCGGCACACCGACCAACGCGACCGCTTCGTCAGCCGATCGCCAGCCGAGCAGATGCACGAACGAGCGGGAGCGCAACGGCGGGAACGCCGCGCCGGCCAGCGCTGTGCCGTCGGCTGCGGACCGCACTGACAGTGTCCAGCTTCTCCGATAGGACGGAACCGGGCACTCGGTGCAGGTGGACCGGCCGAGGACAGCCACCGAACGACCGTCCGGCAGCCACGACCCGGCCCCGGCGAGCCGCCCGCCCGCCAGCGGCAGCTTCCGGTACGGCGTGGCGACCCGATCCGCGCCCGCGTCGCCCACCCGGGTCAGCCAGACCTCGTCGCGTATCTGGAGGGCGAGATCGCCGCCGTCCGACGACAGCGCGGCCGTGCGCCCCGGCGGGACCCAGGTGGTGCCGACCGGCACCCGCAGCACGTCCGTCCCGCGATCCCGGTCGTAGACCCCCACGTACGGGGTGGAGTAGGTGTTCGGGGACGTGAACGTGGTGTCGTCGTCGGCGTAGACCAACCGTTTCCCGTTCGGCGCGAAGGCGAGCGGGTAGCCGTTTGGGCGGTCCGGGGTGGTCGTCCCGGACGTCAGGTCGAGGAGGGAATCGCCCACCCAGACGTACCGGCCGTCCGGGGAGAGCGTCGCCTCGAAACCCGCGACGGCCGGATCGCCGTCCAGTACGCGGTAGCGGTCGTCGTCGGCGGCCACCACACCCATCCGGGTCTCGAACCAGTTGGTGCGCACGGCGGGACCACCGAAGAGCATCGCCGCCACGCCAGGTGCCGAGTAGCCGACCGAGGCGGTCCGCAGCGGCGGGTCGACGAGCCTGGTGGGCAGGCCGGGGGCATCGTGCCGCGGGCCGGCGGGGATCGGCAGGGCGACCGGGTGCAACGCGTACCCGGTGCCCAGGAGCAGGACCAGGACGGCGAGCGCGCCGGCGACGGCGGCCCGGCGACGGCGGTGCCGTGTCCGCGCCGCGTCGAATAACCCCTCCGGTACACGCGCGGGCGGCACGTCGTCGGCGAGGCGACGCAGCGCTGCGGAGAGCCGGGCGGTCACCGGGTCACCTCCTGCGGGTCACGGCCGACAAGTTCGGCCAGTTCGGGGGCGAGGACGCGGAGTCGGCCGAGGGCGTGGCGGGTCTGACTCTTCACGGTGCCGACCCGGCAGCCGAGTAGCTCCGCCGTCTCCGTCTCGGTGCGGTCCTCGTAGTAGCGCAACACGAGGACCGCGCGCTGCCGCACGGTCAGCCGGGCCAACGCCGCCGACAGCACCAGCCGCAGATCGTGGTCGTCACCCGGACCGGAGCGGTCCGGCAGCACCCCGCCCAGTCGCTCCGCCGGGCGAGCCCGCCGCCAGCGCCACCAACTGGCGGCCTGGGTAAAGAGCACCCGACGCAGGTAGGCGGGTGGATCCTCGATCCGCTCCCAGCGCACCGCGACGCGAGCCAGCGCCACCTGGACCAGGTCCTCCGCATGGTGCCGGTCACCGGTCAGCAGGTACGCGAACCGGGTCAGCCCGGCGGTCTCGGCCCGGACGAAATCCGCGAAGCCGTCCCGGGCGCGGTCCTCAGTCGTCAACGGATCGCCCTCCTCACCCGGACAGACGCCGGGCGGCCCCGCCGCGGAGGGAACCAGTGTCCATGTTCCTCACGTCGTGGCAGCACCGTGTCGGGCGATCAGTCGGCCAACGGGGTCGGGTCGGCCGGCAGGGCGGTGGGTTCGCTCCGCCGGCCACCGAGCACCACCACCGCCACGCCGGCCAGCAGCAACGCCATGCCGAGCAACGCGTACGGGCGGGGCAGTTGACCCAGCCAGGCCCAGCCGAGCAGTGCCGCGCCGGGCGCCTCGAGCAGGATCAGCACGCTGACCGTGGTCGCCGGGATCTTCCGCAGGGCGTAGTTGAACATCGAGTGCCCGAGCAGTTGGGCGCCCGCCACCAGGGCCAGGATGGCCAGCCAGGTACGCCCGTCGAAGCCGGTCAGCCGTACGCCGCCGACCAGGCACAGGGCCAGCAGGATCAGCGCGCAGATCCCGTAGCAGATGGTGGTGTAGGTGGTGGTGCTGATGCTGACCCGGGCCCGTTCCCCGAAGGCGGTGTAGACGGCGGCGAACATGGCGCCGATCAGCGCCAGCACGTCACCGAGGACAGCCCGGCCGGAGACTCCCACGTCCACCCCCGTGGCGACCGCCGCGCCGCCGACCGCCACCGCGATGCCGATCCACACCACCCGGGGCAGCGGACGCCCCTGGGCGCGGGCGATCAGCCCCTGCCAGACCGGCTGGGTGGCGACCAGGGCGGTGGACGTGGCGACCGAGGTGAGCTGGGCGCTCGGCACCCAGGTCGCGAAGTGCCCGGCCAGGGCGACCCCGGACAGAACGCAGAACAGGCCCTCCCGCCGGCCGACGCCCACTGTCAGTCTGCGGAACTCGGCGCGGCGTCGGGCCAGCGCGAAGGGGCTCAGCACGGCCACCGCGAGCAGGTTGCGCCAGAACGCGATGGCCAGCGCGGGGGCGGCGGCGTACGCGATCAGCGGCGCGGACGACGACACGGCGACCACCGCCAGCCCGACCGCGCCGGTGGTCAGCGGGTCCAGGGACAGCCGGGGTGAAGGTGGGGGCACGGGACGTAATCCTCACACGTATGACGGTCAGCACGGAGGGTCATCACTCCGTTACGATCACGCGGGTTCGCGCCGGCGACCCTCGACCGCCCGGAGGCGCTCTCCCATGCCCAGCTACCAGGCGGTGCTGTTCGACTTCTTCGGCACCCTGACCCGTTCGGTACAACGCGGTGTCGCGCACGTCGGCACCGCCGAACTGCTCGGGTGTCCCACCGAGATCTTGACCGAAGTGCTGAACCGCACCTACTACGAGCGGGCCAGCGGCCGGCTCGGCGACGCGGAGGCGACACTGCGCTGGGTGTGCGCCCAGGCCGGCGTACACCCCAGCGACCATGCGGTGCGGGCAGCCGTGGCGTCCCGGCACCGGGCGGTCCGCGCCGACACCTGGCTGCGGGCCGACGCGGTGCCGGTGCTGGCGGCCCTGCGCCAGCGCGGCCTGCGCACCGGCGTGATCAGCGACTGTACGCACGAACTTCCGGCCTTCCTGCCGCAGCTCGCTGTCGCCCCCCTGCTCGACGTACGGGTCTTCTCGGTGCAGGTCGGGCGGTGCAAGCCGGATCCGGCGCTCTACCTGACGGCCTGCCAGCGGCTCGGGCTCGCGCCGGGCGACTGCCTCTACGTCGGTGACGGCGGCAGCCAGGAGTTGACCGGCGCCGAGCGGGCTGGGATGACAGCCGTCCGGCTCGCCGCACCGGATCTGGCCACGCACATGGTCTTCAACGCCGACCGGGACTGGTGCGGCCCCACGCTCGGTGCGCTGGGCGAGGTGCTCGCCCTCGTCGACGCCGACGCCGCGGTGGCGGGCGTCGGCGGTCGGACGGGCTGATCGACCGATCAGCGGCGACGGACGCGGTGCAGGCGGAACGGCTTACGGGTGGCCCGGACCGCCGGAGTCGGCCGAGGTGGCTCGGCCTGCGCGTCGGCCGGCAACTCCGATCCGGCCAGCGGCGTACCGGCCGGGGCGAGGCGGTTCACAGCGCATCCGTCGGCGGCCCATCGGGCCACCAGGTCAGCTGTCGGACCGGGCGCGTTGAGGCGCTTCGCCGCCACCAGCGGCGCGGCGACGTCCCACGCCTCGGTGCCCGGCTGCAACCGGCTCACCCGGGCCGGCCAGGTGACGATCCGGCCGCCGTGGTCGCCGCGCAGGGTGACCTGGGCCTCGGTCGCGTCGGCCAGACCCGGTGCGGCCTGCTCACCCGGCCCGCTGACCACCAGCAGCGCGCCCTCCAGCGGGGCGCACCAGAGCGCAAGCGCCGGCCCACCCGCAACGCTGACCCAGGCCACTGCGGCCTTCTTCATCGCCTCGTCGACCAGTGGGGTGCCCCCGGGGGCGTCCTCGTCCGTCACACCCGCATCCTCCCGCATCGGCGCCTCCGCTCAGCCCACGAACGGCGGCACGGCGATCTCGCCGCGAGCCACCGGCACCACCTGGCCGGCGACCGTCGCGCCGACCGCCACCCCGTTCGCCGCGGTGACAGTGCAGGCCAACGCGGACGGTCGGTTCATCTCCACGCCCTGACGGACCGCGTACTCCGACCGCCCCTCACCGGGCAGCAGACCACTCGCCACCAGCCAGACACCGAGGCCGAGCGCCGCCGAACCGGTCGCCGGGTCCTCCGGAACGCCGATCCCCGGCACGAAGACCCGGGCGTGCGCGGTTTGCGCGGCCGCGTCCCAGGAGAAGACGCTGACGTGCGATACCCCGTACCGCTGCGCCGCCGCCGGGTCGACCCGGGCGCGGGCCACCGACTCCGGACGCACCGGCAGGTACGGGAACTCCAGCCCGCAGCCGGCGACCCGTGGGGCGGGCCCGAGGTGGTCCCCGGCGACCAGCCCGGCGATCTCCAGCAACGGCTCCGGGTCCAGCTCCGGCCCGAGCGTCGGGGCGCCACCGGTCAGCGTCGCCCCGGACGCGGTCACCTCGATCGGCAGCACACCGGCCCGGCACTCCTGGGTGACCTGCCCCACACCGAACATGCCCCGTCGGCAGGCGGTGACCGCCGCGCCGACGCTGGGGTGCCCGGCGAACGGCAACTCCTCCACCGGAGTGAAGATCCTGGCCCGATAGGTGACGCCGACCTGGGTCGGCGGCAGCACGAACACCGTCTCGGACAGGTTGAACTCCAACGCGAGGGCCTGCATCTGCTCGGTGGCCAGCGCCTCCGCGCCGAACACCACCGCCAGCGGGTTGCCGGCGAAGGGGCGATCGGTGAAGACGTCCACGATCTCGTAGGCCAAGGTCGACATGTTGATAAACACTAGGCGCTTAGGCTGGTGCCCGTGAGTACGCCGACCCGGGTCTACATCGCCCGTCTCGCCGGAGTCGCCGTCTTCGACCCGAACGGTGACCAGGTGGGGCGGGTTCGTGACGCCGTGGCACGGCTGCGGGCGACGAAGCGTCCGCCGGAGGTGGTGGGCCTCGTCGCCGAGATGCCGATGCGTCGTCGGATCTTCCTGTCCATCAACCGGATCACCTCCATCGACGCGGACGCCGTCGTGCTCGGCTCCGGCACCCTCAACCTGCGCCGGTTCGAGAAGCGCCCGAACGAGCTGCTGGTGCTCCAGGAGCTGCTCGACCGGCGGGTGCAACTCGACCCGGGCGGCCAGCCCGGCGCTGTCGTTGACGTCGCGATGGAGTGCACCCGGGGTGGCGAGTGGTCGCTGACCCGTGTCGCAGTACGCGAGCAGACCGGTCGGCTCAGCCGCCGTGGCCACCTGCACCAGGTCGAGTGGGACCGGGTGCGCGGGCTCAGCGGCATCGCCGACAACCGGGGTACGGCGAACCTGCTCGCCGTCCTGGAGGACATGCGCCCCGCCGACCTGGCCAACGCGTTGCAGGATCTGCCCGACGCGCGCCGCAACGAGGTAGCGGCCGCGCTGGACGACGAGCGACTGGCCGACGTGCTCAGCGAGCTTCCGGAACACGACCAGGTGGAGATCCTCGCCGCCCTCGACCGGGAGCGGGCCGCCGACGTCCTGGAGGAGATGGACCCGGACGACGCCGCGGACCTGCTCAACGAACTGCCCCCACCCGAGCAGGACGTGCTGCTGGACCTGATGGAGCCGGACGAGGCCGACCCGGTACGCCAGCTGCTGAAGTACACCCCCGGCACGGCGGGCAGTGTGATGACCTCGGAGCCGGTCATCCTGCCGCCGGACGCCACGGTCGCCGAGGCGCTGGCCCGGATCCGGGAGCCACAGCTCTCCCCCGCCGTCGCCGCGCAGGTCTTCGTGACCCGGGCACCGCAGAACACGCCGACCGGCCGTTACCTGGGCATGGTGCACTTCCAGGCGCTGCTGCGCGAACCACCGGCCGACCTGCTGGGCAAAGTGGTGGTCAACGACATCGACCCACTACGCCCCACCACCCCGCTGCCGGAGATCACCCGCCGGATGGCCACCTACGACCTGGTCGCCATGCCGGTGATCGATCGCAACAACCGGCTGGTCGGCGCCGTCACCGTCGACGACGTGCTGGACCACTCGCTGCCCCGGGACTGGCGGGACCGCGATGCCCTGGCCGCCCCGGGCACCACCGACCCTGCGCTGGACGGCGCAGATGGCTGATCAGCGTCGGACGGAGCGTCTCGACCAGCCACGCGAGCCACGGGGCGTCAAGCTGCCACGGTTCGACGCCGAGGCGTTCGGTCGGTGGTCCGAGGGCATCGCCCGGGGCATGGGCACCGCGAACTTCATCGTCGTGATGACGGTGGTGATCGCGATCTGGTTCGTCTGGAACACCCTGGCCCCGGCGAACCTGCGCTTCGACCCGTACACCTTCACGTTCCTGACCCTGGTGCTGTCGTTGCAGGCCAGCTACGCGGCCCCGCTGATCCTGCTGGCCCAGAACCGGCAGGCCGACCGGGACCGGGTGGCCCTGGAGGAGGACCGGCGGCGAGCCACCGCGCAGAAGGCGGACACCGAGTACCTGGCCCGGGAGATCGCGGCCCTGCGGATCGCGCTCGGTGAGGTCGCCACCCGCGACTTCCTCCGCTCCGAGCTGGCCCGGTTGGCCGAGGAACTGGACGAGGTGGGGCAACGCCGGCAGCGACTGGAGCGCCGCCAGCAGGAGAAGGACAGCCGGCAGGAGCGACGTGGCCAGCGGCCGACCGACGGCGTCGGCCTGGAAGAACCGCGCGACGACCTGGACGGCGACTTCACCCGGGACGCCCGGCCGGACGGCACTGGCCCGCGCCGGTCAGGGAGCTGACCGACGGGTCATCGATTGGCTCACACCGCCCCGGGCAACGGCGGCAACGGATGCCCCGCGACGTAGCATTGCGGGCATGTCAGCACCCGTGAGCACCGTCGAGGACGCGATCCAGGCCGCCCTGGCCACCGTCAACGACCCGGAGATCCGCCGGCCCATCACCGAGCTGGGCATGGTCCGCTCCGCCACGATCGGTGCCAGCGGTGTGGTCCGCGTCGAGCTGTTGCTCACCGTCGCCGGCTGCCCGCTGAAGGACAAGCTGCGTAACGACATCACCGCCGCCGTCGCCGCGGTGCCCGGCGTCACCGGCGTGGAGATCGACTTTGGGGTGATGACCCCCGAGCAGCGGCAGTCCTTGCAGTCGCAGCTGCGTGGCGGCGGCGGCGCCACCGAGGAGCCCGTCATTCCGTTCGCCCAGCCCGGCTCGCGCACCCGCGTGTACGCGGTGGCCAGCGGCAAGGGTGGCGTCGGCAAATCCAGCGTCACTGTCAACCTGGCGGCCGCGCTCGCCGCCCGTGGGCTCTCCGTCGGCGTTGTCGACGCCGACATCTACGGCCACTCGGTGCCCCGGATGCTCGGCACCGAGGCCCGGCCCACCCGGGTCGAAGACATGATCATGCCGCCGCAGTCGCACGGCGTGAAGGTGATCTCCATCGGCATGTTCACCTCCGGCAACGCCGCAGTGGTGTGGCGCGGCCCGATGCTGCACCGGGCGTTGCAGCAGTTCCTGGCCGACGTCTACTGGGGCGACCTGGACGTGCTCCTGCTCGACCTGCCGCCGGGCACCGGTGACGTGGCCATCTCGCTGGCCCAGTTGCTGCCCAACTCGGAGATCCTGATCGTCACCACCCCACAGACCGCCGCCGCCGAGGTGGCGGAACGGGCCGGGTCGATCGCCCTGCAGACCCACCAGCGGGTGGTCGGCGTCATCGAGAACATGTCCTGGCTGGAGCTGCCGGACGGCTCCCGCATGGAGATCTTCGGTGCCGGCGGTGGTGAGGCGGTTGCCGAGTCGCTGAGCCGCACCATCGGCGCGCAGGTGCCGCTGCTCGGTCAGATCCCCCTGGACACCCGGGTCCGCGAGGCCGGCGACGCCGGCAACCCGGTCGTGCTGGCCGAGCCGAACTCCCCGGCCGCGCAGGCGCTCGGCACGATCGCCGACCGGCTCGCCCTGCGCCGCGAGTCACTGCTCGGCAAGCCACTCGGTCTCAAGCCCGCTGGGCGCTGACCACCCGGAACCC
Source organism: Micromonospora sp. NPDC048843 (assembly GCF_040649965.1). Classification (NCBI taxonomy): domain Bacteria; kingdom Bacillati; phylum Actinomycetota; class Actinomycetes; order Micromonosporales; family Micromonosporaceae; genus Micromonospora; species Micromonospora sp. NPDC048843. The sequence goes on along the minus strand of NZ_JBEZGJ010000127.1, from coordinate 145 downwards.
CGTCAGCCCGTCGGCCACTGTTGGCCGGCGGGCTGAGTCGCGTCGGTGGGTGGTCCAGCGAGGCCGCTGACCGGCGTGGGCCGGCGGTCGGCATGGGCCGGCGTGGGCCGGCGTGGGCCGGCGTGGGCCGGCGTGGGCCGGCGTG
>NZ_JBEZGJ010000126.1:0-22495 GCF_040649965.1 Micromonospora sp. NPDC048843 | reverse complement strand
CTGCCTCCGACACGCGGGAGACAGCAACATCACTGATATTGCGCGGATCTTGACGACCAAACCGCCCGCAAGGAGACCGAAGCCCGGGTTTGGCCGCCCACGGCTACCAAGATCGCACTCGAACCAGGATGTAGTGGCCACGGACCGCCGGGAAGCCACTACAACCGGGATGTTGTGTGATCTTGCCGGCGACGGCGCGGACGCACGGGCGACAGGACGGCACGGACACAGCGGCACGGGCGCACGGCGGCACGGACCGCACGGCGGCACGGACCCACGGGCGCCGGGCGGCACGGACGCACGGGCTGGCAGGCAGCCTGGGCGGTCGCTCGGGGGTTGCTTCCCCTGTGAGGGGTTAGGCGTTGCGGGCCAGGTGAGTGGTGATCGCGGTGGCGAGGCGGTCGGGGGCGCCGTCCGCGTACCCGATGAAGAGCGACGGCTCGGTCAGCTCCAGCTCGACCAGGACCGGCTCGCCGTCAGGGCCGGGGATCAGGTCGACCCGGGCGTAGAGCAGCTGTCGGGTTCCGCCGGGCACCGTCGCGAGGGCCTGCTCGGCCACCGCCAACTGTTCGGGGCGAGCGGTGCGGGCGGTGATCTCTTCGGCCTTGTAGAGCCCGTCCGGGCCGAGGTCCGGCCCGGACAGCATCGGACCCTTGCGGATCGCGTGGCTGAACGCGAGCCCATGGGGGCCGGCCAGGAAGAGCAGGGCGGTCTCGCCCTCGGTGTCGACGGCCCGCAGGTACGGCTGGACCATGGTGACCCGGCCGGCCCCGGAGAGCCGGCGAACGTGTGCGGCGGCCAGGTCCCGGTGTTCCGGGTCGGCCAGGTCGTACCGGCCGGTGTCCTGGCTACCGGCGCTGACCGCGGGCTTGAGCACGTACTCGCCGGTCTCGGCGGGCAACTGCCAGCTCTCCCCCGGCTCGATCCACGACGTCGGCACGGTTGGCACGCCGGCGGCGCTCAGCTCGGCGAGGTAGCGCTTGTCGGTGTTCCAGCGGACCACGTCCGCCGGGTTGACCAGCGTCGGCACGGTGGCCGCCCAGGAAACGAACTCGTCGCGGCGTAGCGCGTAGTCCCAGGGTGAGCGGAGCACGACCAGGTCGTAGGACGACCAGTCGACGTCGGGGTCGTCCCAGATGGCGGCCTGGACGGCGATGCCACGGGCGGCGAGCGGGGCCAGGACCAGCCGGTCGTCCGGGTCGAGGTCGGCCAGGTCCGAGCAGGTGACGAGAGCGACCCGGGGTTCCCCCCGGGTCGACTGGTGATATGTGGTCAATTCAGCTGTCGGTTTCAGCGGGCCATCGTGCGCCGGGCCATCGACCGCCAGAGGTCGTTGCTCGGACGCATCTGGTCCATCAGTTCACGCTCCCAGGCGTTCTCGACGGTGACTCCCGCCTTGGCGCACGCCTCCCGGGCGGTGACGGTGTCGTCGGCGAACTGGTCGCCCCACTCGCCGTCGGAACCCACCAGGACGATCCGCGCGCCACGCTTGCCGACGTACTCGATGACCGCCTTCGCGCCGCCGTGTCCGGCCGCGAACGCCTTGAGGCCCGCGACCAGGCCTTGGGGCGTCTGCTCGCCGGCGGTCTGCTCGGCCGTCAGCGTCGTATCGGAACCATCTGCCATGACGCGAAGCCTAAGCAGAGTTGCACCCCGTGGGGCGAGAACCATGAACCTTTTGTGATGCCAATTACCTACAGGTTTAAGGACGACCACAGGTTGGCTGTCCGTTTATTTACCGACTTTTGCGCTCAAAGCACCTCGGTGAATCGGCAGTGAACCGCCCTAGGTTGAGCCGATCCGACTCATGCCGAAAGTTACTCTGATGTGACGTTAAACCCGGACAACTCATCCACGTCCATGATTAGTCAGTAGATCATCGGCGGCATTCGCCGTCGGGCCGAACCAAGGGACGATGACCGACGGACAGCGCGAGGGCCGACGAACCGAGCTGCGGCACGCAACGAAGCCGACAACCAGCGAAGCCGACAACCAGCGAAGCCGACGGACGGAAGCAGCCACGGACGGAGGCCTTCACATGGGACGCGAAGGGCAGTGCCGGGCCGTGCGGGACGGGTCAGATCAGCGCGTCGAGCGCGACGGCCACGAAGACGATCGTCAGGTACGTCGTCGACCAGTGGAACAGCCGCATCGGCTTGACCGCCTCGCCGCGCGTCGCGCGCCGGCAGAGCCGGTGTGCCTCGACCACGAAGATGGCACCCACCACCAGGGTCGGCACCCCGTAGATCGCGCTGAGCCCCAGCGGCCAGACGGCCAGGGAGGTGAGCACCGTGAGCCACGCGAAGATCAGGATCTCGGCGTTCACCCGGCGGATCGAGGCCACCACCGGCAGCATCGGGATGCCGGCCCGGGCGTAGTCGTCCTTGTACTTCATGGCGAGCGGGTAGAAGTGCGGCATCTGCCAGAAGAAGACCACAGCGAAGAGCCCCCAGGCGGCCGGCGCCAGCGAGCCGGTCACCGCGGCCCACCCGATCAGCACCGGCGCCGCCCCGCAGGCGCCGCCCCAGAAGGTGTTCGTCGGGGTGGAGCGCTTGAGCCACAGGGTGTAGACGAGGTCGTAGTAGGCGATCGCGGCGAGGGTCAGCCCGGCGGCCAGCAGGTTGGTGAACGCCGCCATCAGGGCCACCGACACCGCCGCCAGCACCAGACCGAAGATCAGCGCACTTCGCGGCGACACGGTGTGCGCCGGCAGCGGCCGACGCTTGGTACGCCGCATCAGCTGGTCGATGTCACGGTCGATGTAGCAGTTGAGGACGCTGGCCGCGCCGGCGGCGAGGGAGCCGCCGATCAGCACGATGGCCATCAGCCACAGCGACGGCAGCCCGCCCTCGGCGAGCATCATCGCCGGGATGGTGGTGACCAGCAGCAACTCGACGATCCGAGGCTTGGTGAGCGCCACGTACGCCGAGAGGACCGCGCGTACGTCCCGCCGGGCCACCGGGCCCTCGGCCGCCCGCGCCGGGTGAGGCCCGGCCGGGTTGCTCGCGGGGCGCTCGGTGATCATGCTCACGGATTGCCACCTTCCGGCATCGGGCACGGGGAGATCGGATTGGTCGGGACCGCTCGGGTCCGCATACCGCCCCACACACTACGCGTCGTCGTTTTGGCTGCCCGGCCGACCCGACAACGGTGCGGGCCGTCACACCACCGGGTTGAACCGAGCATCCGGATGGTCACGTAGCGCACACCATGCGCAGATCCCCGGGCGCACGTTTAGGGACGCTCGATAAGGTCATCGGTGAGGGTTCCGCCCATCTGCCGAGGAGCACAACCATCGTGGCTGTTAAACGACCCGAGCACTCCGCACTGAACTGGTCCGACCTCGATCGCCGGGCCGTAGACACCGTCCGCGTGCTGGCCATGGACGCCGTAGAGAAATCCGGCAACGGTCACCCGGGCACCGCGATGAGCCTCGCGCCCGCGGCGTACCTCCTCTTCAACCGCGTCATGCGGCACAACCCGGCCGACCCGAACTGGCCCGGCCGCGACCGGTTCGTTCTCTCCGCCGGGCACTCCAGCCTGACGCTCTACATCCAGCTGTTCCTCTCCGGCTACCCGCTGAGCCTGGACGACCTCAAGTCGCTGCGGCAGTGGGGTTCGCAGACGCCGGGGCACCCCGAGCACGGGCACACGCCAGGCGTGGAGACCACCACCGGTCCGCTCGGGCAGGGCCTGGGCAACGCCGTCGGCATGGCCATGGCGGCCCGCCGCGAGCGCGGCCTGTTCGACCCCGAGGCCGAGCTCGGCGCGTCCGTCTTCGACCACGACATCTGGTGCATCGTCTCCGACGGTGACATCGAGGAGGGCATCAGCCACGAGGCCAGCGCCCTCGCCGGGCACCAGCAGCTGGGCAACCTCACGGTGATCTACGACGACAACGAGATCTCCATCGAGGACGACACCAGGATCGCCAAGAGCGAGGACGTGGCCGCCCGCTACGAGGCGTACGGCTGGCACGTGCAGACCGTCGACTGGCGCAGCGGCGACGCCGACCAGGGCGACTACCACGAGGACGCGGAGGCGCTGTACGCGGCGCTGGTGGCCGCCAAGGCGGAGACCGCCCGCCCCTCCTTCATCGCGCTGCGCACCATCATCGGCTGGCCCGCGCCCAACAAGCAGAACACTGGCAAGATCCACGGTTCGGCGCTCGGCGCCGACGAGGTGAAGGCCACCAAGCGGATCCTCGACTTCGACCCGGAGCAGACCTTCCAGGTCGACGAGGAGGTGCTCAGCCACGCCCGCACGGTGATGGGCCGCGGCTCCGACGCCCAGCAGGAGTGGACCACCGCGTTCGACGCCTGGAAGAAGGCCAACCCGGAGCGCACCGCGCTCTACGAGCGGCTGGCTGGTCACGTACTCCCCGACGGCTGGACCGATGCGTTGCCGGTCTTCCCCGCGGACGCCAAGGGGGTGGCCACCCGGGCCGCCTCCGGCAAGGTGCTGGAAGCGCTCGCGCCGGTGCTCCCGGAGCTGTGGGGCGGCTCGGCCGACCTGGCCGAGAGCAACAACACCACGATGAAGGGCGAGCCGTCGTTCATCCCGGCCGCGCACGCCACCAAGGACTTCCCCGGCCACGAGTACGGCCGCACGCTGCACTTCGGCATCCGTGAGCACGCCATGGGCGCGATCCTCAACGGCATCGCCCTGCACGGTGGCACCCGCCCGTACGGCGGCACGTTCCTGGTCTTCAGCGACTACATGCGTCCGTCGGTGCGGCTGGCCGCGCTGATGAAGCTGCCGGTGACCTACGTCTGGACGCACGACTCGATCGGCCTCGGCGAGGACGGCCCGACCCACCAGCCGGTGGAGCACCTGACCGCGCTGCGCGCCATCCCGGGTCTGGACGTGGTCCGTCCGGCGGACGCCAACGAGACCGCCTGGGCCTGGCGGCAGGCGCTGGAGCACACCGACCGGCCGACCGCGCTGGCGCTGAGCCGTCAGCCGCTGCCGACCATGGACCGCGACGTCCTGGGCGGCGCGGAGGGCGTGGCCAAGGGCGGCTACGTGCTGGCCGAGGCGTCCAACGGCAAGCCTCAGGTGATCATCGTCGGCACCGGTTCCGAGGTGCAGCTCTGCCTGACCGCCCGGGAGCGGCTGGAGGCCGACGGCACCCCGACCCGGGTCGTCTCGATGCCCTGCCAGGAGTGGTTCTACGAGCAGGACGAGGCGTACCGGGAGTCGGTGCTCCCGCGCGGGGTAAAGGCACGGGTGAGCGTGGAGGCGGGCATCGCGATGTCCTGGCGCGGTGTCGTCGGTGACCTGGGCGAGAGCGTGAGCCTGGAGCACTACGGAGCGAGTGCCCCGCACACCGTGCTCTTCGAGCAGTTCGGGTTCACCCCCGACCGGATCGTGGCGGCAGCACACGCCTCGCTGGCCCGGGTGGGCGACATCACCGGTTTCACGACCGGCAACTGAGGGAGCGTGGATGGCATGACGGACAAGCTGAATGAGCTCACCGCCGCGGGTGTGGCGGTCTGGCTCGACGATCTTTCCCGGGTGCGTTTGAGCTCCGGCGGGCTGGACCAGCTGCGCCGCGAGAAGCACGTGGCCGGCGTCACCACCAACCCGACGATCTTCGCCAAGGCGCTGAGCGACGCCGACGAGTACAACTGGCAGCTGCGCGACCTCGCCACCCGTGGCATCGAGGTCGAGGAGTCGGTGCGCATGCTCACCACGTACGACGTGCGGTGGGCCTGCGACGTGATGCGCCCGTCGTACGACGGCAGCGACGGTGTCGACGGCCGGGTCTCCATCGAGGTGGACCCCCGGGTGGCGCACGACAGCGACCGGACGGTGGCCGAGGCCAAGGCCCTGTGGTGGCTGGTCGACCGCCCCAACCTCTTCATCAAGATCCCGGCCACCGAGGAGGGCCTGTCGGCGATCACCGACACGCTCGCCGAGGGGATCAGCGTCAACGTCACGCTGATCTTCGGTCTGGACCGCTACTCGGCGGTCATGGAGGCGTTCCTCGCCGGCCTGGAGCAGGCCAAGGCGAACGGCCACGACCTGTCGAAGATCGGCTCGGTGGCGTCGTTCTTCGTCTCCCGGGTCGACTCCGAGGTCGACAAGCGACTGGAGAAGGTCGGCTCCGACCAGGCGAAGGCACTCAAGGGCAAGGCCGCCGTCGCGAACGCGCAGCTGGCGTACGAGCGCTACACCGAGGTCTTCTCCTCGGACCGCTGGAAGGCGCTCGCCGCCGCCGGCGCGCACCCGCAGCGGCCGCTGTGGGCGTCCACCTCGACGAAGAACCCGGACTACCGGGACGTCATCTACGTCGAGGAGCTGATCGCTCCCGGCACTGTCAACACCATGCCGGAGTCGGTCATCCACGCGTACGCCGATCACGGCGAGACCCGCGGCGACACCATCACCGGCGCCTACGACGCGGCCCGGAAGGTGTTCGCCGACCTGGAGTCGGTCGGCGTGGACATGGACGACGTGATCGTCACCCTGGAGCGCGAGGGCGTGGAGAAGTTCGAGGCCAGCTGGCAGGAGCTTCTCGACGGGGTCCGCAAGTCCCTGGAGGCGGCGGCCAAGGGCAAGGGCGCCCCGAACAAGGCGGCCAAGGGCAACGCCAACGCCGCCGAGAAGGCCGGTGGCGCATGAGCGAGCGCAGCGAGCGAAGCGAGCGAAGCGGAGTGACGGCATGAGCGACCTTCTCGCCGGGCCGGTGGAGGCAGCCGCCGGGCTCGCCGTGTTCGGCGCGGACGCGGTCGACAAGGCCGCGCCCGCCTCGACCCGGGACGCGCTGGTCAAGGCCGGCGTCCCGGGCAAGCTGGCGGGCAAGGACGCGACCCTGTGGGGTCCGGACGCCGAGGCCGAGGCGAAGATCCGGCTGGGCTGGGTGGACACCCACCGGCGCAGCCGCGAGCTGCTCGCCCAGTTGGCCGAGCTGACAGCGGAACTGGCCGACCTGGATCACGTGGTGCTCGCCGGCATGGGCGGTTCGTCGCTCGCGCCCGAGGTGATCACCCGGACGCTGGGCCGCCCGTTGACAGTGCTGGACACCACCGACCCGGGCCAGGTCCGGGCGGCGCTCGGTGACCGGCTGGAGCGCACCGTCGTCGTGGTGGCCAGCAAGTCCGGGTCGACTGTGGAGACCGACAGCCACCGGCGCGCGTACTGGCAGGCGTTCCTGGACGCCGGGATGACCGAGGCGGAGGCCGGCCGGCACTTCGTCATCGTCACCGATCCGGGTTCGCCGCTGGAGGCCACAGCGGCCGAGATGGGCGCGTTCACAGTTCTCGCCGACCCGAACGTCGGCGGCCGGTACTCGGCGCTGACCGCGTTCGGCCTGGTGCCCTCGGCGCTGGCCGGGGTCGAGGTCGGGGAGCTGCTCGACCAGGCCGACGCGCTGGCCACGTCGCTCGGCGCGGACCAGAACAACCCGGCGCTGGCGCTGGGCGCCGCCCTGGGCGCCGCGGCCACGCTGGCCCGGGACAAGGTCGCCCTGGTCTCCGACGGCACCGGCATCGACGGGCTCGGTGACTGGGCCGAGCAGCTGATCGCCGAGTCGACCGGCAAGGCCGGGGTGGGCATCCTTCCGGTGGTGGTGGAGTCTCCGCAGAGCCCCGGCGCCACCGGCGCGGACGTGCTGACAGTCAGCTACGGCGGCGCGCTGGCCCCTGGTGACATGGCGGGCGGCGGGGCCAACCCGGACGTGGCCGTCAACGGCCCGCTGGGCGCGCAGTTCCTGGCCTGGGAATACGCCACAGCGGTGGCCGGCGTGGTGCTCGGCATCGACCCGTTCAACCAGCCGAACGTCACCGAGTCCAAGGAGAACACCAACAAGATCCTGGCCTCGGGCCTGCCGGCGGAGGCGCCGTCGTTCACCGAGGGCGCGATCGAGGTGTACGCCCCGCAGGGCGCCCCCGGGGACCTGGCCGGTGTGCTGCGTTGGCTGCTCGACGGGCTGGGCGACGACGGTTACCTCGCGGTGATGGCGTACCTCGACCGGTTCGCCGACGCCGACGCGGCCCGCCTGCGGTCGCTGCTGGCGCAGGCGGGTGGCCGGCCGGTCACCTTCGGCTGGGGTCCGCGGTTCCTGCACTCGACCGGCCAGTACCACAAGGGCGGCCCGCAGGTGGGCAGCTACCTCCAGGTGACCGGCGCGGTCGCCGAGGACCTCGCGGTGCCGGGCAAGCCGTACACCTTCGGTGAGTTGCAGGCGGCGCAGGCCGCCGGTGACCGGCAGGCTCTCGCCGGTCGGGAGCGGCCGGTGCTGCGGTTGCACCTGACCGATCGGGCCGCCGGCGTCGCCCAACTACTGAACGCGGCCGGTGATCTGCGGGCGTGAGGATGGACGACGTGACTGAAGCGGAAGCGAGGGGGCGCCGTGAGCGCGAGGAGTGAGTCGGGTTTGCGAGCCCCGCAGTCGCGAACCGACGATGGCTCGGTGAACCCGCTGCGCGACCCGCAGGACCGCCGGTTGCCCCGGATCCCGGAGCCCTGCGCTCTGGTGATCTTCGGGGTGACCGGCGACCTGGCCCGCAAGAAGCTGCTCCCTGCGGTCTACGACCTGGCCAACCGAGGGCTGTTGCCGCCGGGCTTCGTGGTGCTCGGTTTCGCGCGCCGCGACTGGGGTGACGGCGACTTCGAGACGTTGGCCTGCGAGGCTGCCCGCAAGCACGCCCGCACCCCGTGGCGGGACGAGGTGTGGGCGCGGCTGGCCGGCAACATCAAGTTCGTGGGTGGATCGTTCGACGACGACGACGCCTTCGACCAGCTCGCCTCGACGCTCGACGATCTGCGTCAGACCCACGGCATCGCCGGCAACGCGGCGTTCTACTTCTCCATCCCGCCGGCCGCGTTCCCGGTCGTACTCAAGCAACTGGCCCGCACCGGGATGGCCGACAACGAAAAGTCCGGCGGTTGGCGCCGGGTCGTGGTGGAGAAGCCGTTCGGCAACGACCTGCCCTCGGCGAAGGCGCTCAACGACCTCGTCGACGACGTGTTCACCCGGCAGGACGTCTTTCGGATCGACCACTACCTGGGCAAGGAGACGGTTCAGAACATCCTCGCCCTGCGGTTCGCCAACAACCTGTTCGAGCCGCTGTGGAACTCCAAGTACGTCGACTCGGTGCAGATCACCATGGCGGAGGACGTCGGCATCGGCACCCGCGCCGGCTTCTACGACACCGTCGGCACCGCCCGCGACGTGCTGCAGAACCACCTTCTCCAACTCCTCGCCCTGGTGGCGATGGAGGAGCCGACCAGCTTCGACGCCGACGAGATCAGGGCCGAGAAGCTGAAGGTGCTCAAGGCCATCACACTGCCCAAGGACGTGGCCCGGGACACCGTCCGCGGTCAGTACCTGCCGGGCTGGGTCGGCGGCGAACGCGCTGTCGGTTACCTGGATGAGCGGGACGTTCCCGCCGGCTCCACCACTGAGACGTACGTGGCGGTGCGGTTGGGCATCCAGAACCGCCGCTGGGCGGAGGTGCCGTTCTACATCCGCGCCGGTAAGCGGCTGCCCCGGCGGGTCACCGAGGTCGCCATCATGTTCAAGAAGGCGCCGCACCTGCCGTTCAACGACGCCGACATGGAGTCGCTGGGCAACAACCAGCTGGTCATCCGGGTGCAGCCGGACGAGGGCGTGGTGCTCAAGTTCGGCTCGAAGGTGCCGGGCACGACAATGGAGGTCCGCGACATCGCCATGGACTTCCAGTACGGCGAGGCGTTCACCGAGTCCAGCCCCGAGGCGTACGAGCGTCTGGTGCTGGACGTGCTGATCGGCGACCGCACCCTGTTCCCGGACGCGGCCGAGGTCGAGCAGAGCTGGCAGGTGATCGACCCGCTGGAGCACGCCTGGGAGGGCACCACCCCGGAGCCGTACCGGGCCGGCGAGTGGGGCCCTCGGGCCTCCGACGAGATGCTGGCCCGCGAGGGCCGCGCCTGGAGAAGAGCATGATCGGGCTGTGGGACACCACCGGCAACGAGGTGGTCAAGGCGCTCGCCGCCGAGCGGCGCAGCGCCGGCGGTGTGGCCAGCGGCATGGCGCTCACCCTCATCGTGGTCGTGGACGAGAAGCGGGTCCGGGAGGCGGAGGCCGCGGCGACCATCGCGGCCGCCGCGCACCCGTGTCGCCTCCTGGTGGTGGTCCGCTCGGAGATCGAGCGGGACCGCAACCGACTGGACGCGGAGATCGTGGTCGGTGGCCGGCTCGGCCCGTGCGAGGCGGTGGTCACCCGGATGTACGGCCGGTTGTCCCTGCACGCCGAGTCGGTGGTGATGCCGCTGCTCGTTCCCGACGTACCGGTTGTCACCTGGTGGCACGGCGAGCCGCCCGCGGAGATCGCCACCGACTTCCTCGGGGTGGTGGCCGACCGGAGGATCACCGACTCCGCGCAGGCCGCCGACCCGGTGGAGGCGCTGCGGCAGCGTGCCCGGGACTACGCCCCGGGCGACACCGACCTGGCGTGGACCCGGATCACCCCGTGGCGCACCCTGGTCGCCGGGGCGTTCGACACCACCAGCGCCAAGGTCACCGAGGCGACAATCGTCGCGCCTCCCACCGACCCGACGGCGGCGCTGATGGCCGGCTGGCTGTCCAGCCGGCTCGGCATCACCCCGCGCCGGGTGGACAGCGACGAGTTCCCTCGGATGCGGGAGGTGCAGCTCAGCTGCGCCAACGGCGACCAGTTGACGTTGAGCCGCGAGGACAGCATGGCCGTGTTCCGGCGGACCGGCCAGGACGACAGGGCCCTGCCGCTGGTGCGCCGCCCGCTCGGCGACGAGCTGGCCGAGGAGCTGCGCCGGCTGGACGCCGACCAGGTGTACGCGGAGGCGCTGGGCGCCACGGTCGGGCTGCGCGGGCTGGACCAGCGCCCCCCGCAGCGGGTCCACGTCTGGAAGGATCCGGCCACCGCGCAGCGCGCCGAGGCCGGGGTGACCGCGCACGTCGGCACGAGCGGCGAGGGCTGAGCCCATCCGGGGCACACCGTCGGGCAGGGCCGGTACGCACCGGCCCTGCCCCGCAATCTCCGGGGCTTTCGCCCCACCACCTCGGGCACACCGCCCCGGGCACGACAGCGACCGCCTCGCGGTCGGGAAACGAAGGCGCAACCATGAGTGAGGCGAGTGTCGCCGTCCACGCCGACGCCGACCTGCTGGCGCAGGCAGTGGCGGCCCGGTTGCTGGTGAAGCTGCTCGACGCCCAGGCCGACCGGGGCGAAGCCTCGGTGGTGCTCACCGGAGGTCGGGTCGCCGCGGCCGTGTACCGGGCGGTGGCGACGCTGCCGGCCCGCGACGCGGTGGACTGGTCCCGGGTCGACGTGTGGTGGGGCGACGAACGGTTCCTGCCCGCCGGTGATCCGGACCGCAACGAGACGCAGGCCCGGACGGCCCTGCTGGACGTGGTGCCACTGGATCCGGCCCGGGTGCACGCGATGCCGGCCTCGGACGGCCCGGCCGGCAACGACCCCGAGGCGGCGGCTGCCGCGTACGCGGAGGAGCTGGCCCGCGCCGCCCGGCCCGGGCACGCCACCCTGCCGCACTTCGACGTGCTGATGCTGGGCGTCGGCGAGGACGGCCACGTGGCCTCGGTCTTCCCCGAGCACCCGGTGGGCTACGAGACCCGGCCGGTGAGCGCGGTGCGGGGCAGCCCCAAACCGCCGCCGACGCGGACCACCCTCACCCTGCCGGCGATCAACACCGCCGAGGAGGTCTGGCTGGTGGCCGCCGGCGCCGACAAGGCTCGCGCTGTGGGTATGGCGTTGGCCGGCGCCGGGCCGGTGCAGTTGCCGGCGGCCGGCGTGCACGGCGTGAACCGCACCCGTTGGCTGCTGGACCGGGCGGCCGCAGCCGACGTACCCGTCCGACTGCGCAGCCTGCGCTGAGCGCGGGGAGGAACCCGCTACTCGCCGCGTCGACGGCGTAGTGCGGCGAGCGCCTCGGCGAGCAGGGCCTCCCCCTCCTCGGCGGTGCGTCGCTCCTTCACGTACGCCAGGTGGCTCTTGTACGGTTCGGCGCGAACGCGACCCGGCGGGTTCTGGGCGTCCCGACCGGCGGGTAGGCCACAGCGGGGGCAGTCCCACAGGGCTGGCGGGTCGACGTCCGCGGCGATCCGGATGTCGACCCGGTGGTCGTTACGGCACCAGTAGCTGACGTCCTGTCGGGGGGCGGGTTGGTGCCGCTCGTCCGGGCGCATCGGTGCGGACCCGACCCGGGCTCCCCGGATAACGTTGCCATTCGGCACGGCTGCTCGCTCCTGTCGTCGGAGGGGACCCGCCGTCTTCGGGGGTGGAGCGGCGGGCGACGCGGTGCAGCGGAGAAAAGCCTGCGCGCGGCCCGTCGAGTGACGAACCGCGCGCAGATTGTACGACTTACTGAGCCTGCTCAGGCGCCGCTGTTCATTTGGAGGCGCAGCCAGAGCCCGAGGCCGACGATGGCGGCGAACCAGACGACGCTCACCAGAACGGTGTAGCGGTCCAGGTTTTTCTCCGCGACCGAGGAGCCGGCAAGGCTGGAGCTGACGCCACCGCCGAACATGCTCGACAGACCGCCACCCTTGCCGCGGTGCAGCAGGATCAGCAGGGTGAGCAGAATGCTCGTGATGACCAGCAACACGATCAACGTGTATGCGAACCAGATCGGCATGGCTGGGGTCAGTTCCTCTCGTAGCGATCCTCGCCCGGTCTGATCGGGCACGGCGGCACCGACCGGCGGACGGGCGGTGTCAAGGATACCGAGCGATCAGCGGGCGAGGTGCTCCGGGAACCGGCAGATCTGAGCGAATTCCTCGGCGTCCAGGCTGGCGCCCCCCACAAGGCCCCCGTCCACGTCCGATTGGGCCATGATCGAGGCGATGTTGGACGCCTTGACCGAGCCGCCGTAGAGGACCCGAACCTGGTCGGCGGTCTCCTTGTCGAAGCGTTCCGCCAGTCGCTGACGCACCGCCCCGCAGACCTCCTGGGCGTCGTCCGGGGTCGCCGTCTTGCCCGTGCCGATCGCCCAGACCGGCTCGTACGCGATGACGACCTGCCGCACCTGCTCGGGGGTGAGCCCGGCGAGGCCGCCGTCGAGCTGGTCGGAGCAGTGCGCCACGTGGGTGCCCTGCTCGCGGACGTCCAGCCCCTCCCCCACGCACAGGATCGGCGTCAGGCCGTGCGTGAGCGCCGCCTTGACCTTGGCGTTGACCAGCGCGTCGTCCTCGTTGTGGTAGGCCCGCCGCTCGGAGTGCCCGACCACCACGTACGTGCAGCCGAGCTTGGCCAGCAGCGGCCCGGAGATGTCCCCGGTGTACGCGCCGGACGCGTGCGGGGAGAGGTCCTGCGCGCCGTAACCGATGAGCAGTTTGTCCCCGTCCACAGCGGTCTGCACTGTGCGCAGGTCGGTGAAGGGCGGCAGCACTACCGTCTCGACGTCGGTGAGCTGCTTCTCGGTGAGGCTCGCCGCCAGCTTCTGCACCAGCAGGTTGGCCTCGAGGTGGTTGAGGTTCATCTTCCAGTTGCCGGCCATCAGCGGCCGGCGGGTGGTGCTCGACATTCAGTTCTCCAGGGCCGCGATGCCGGGGAGGGTCTTGCCCTCGAGGTATTCCAGGGAGGCGCCACCACCGGTGGAGATGTGCCCGAAGGACGACTCGTCCAGCCCCAGGGCACGGACCGCCGCCGCCGAGTCACCGCCGCCGACGACGCTGAACGCGTCGGCCTTGGTGATCGCCTCGGCGATCCCCCGGGTGCCCGCCGCGAAGGCCGGCATCTCGAACACGCCCATCGGGCCGTTCCAGAAGATCGTCTTCGCCTGGGACAGCGCGGCGCTGAAGCCGGCCACCGTCTCCGGGCCGACATCCAGGCCGAGCCGGTGGCTCGGGATGCCGTCGACCCGCACCGTGTCGTGCGCCGCGTCCGGAGCGAACGCGTCCGCCACCACCACGTCGACCGGCAGCATGATCTTGCCGCCGGACCGCTCCAGCAGGTTGCGGCAGGTGTCGACCATGTCCTTCTCCAGCAGCGAGGTGCCCACCTCCAGGCCCTGGGCCTTGAGGAAGGTGAAGCACATCCCGCCACCGATGAGCAGCCGGTCGACAGTCGGCAGCAGAGCCTCGATCACGGCGAGCTTGTCGGACACCTTCGACCCACCGAGCACCACCACGTACGGGCGCTCGGGGTCACCGGTGAGCTTGGAGAGCACCTCGACCTCACGCAGCACCAGCCGGCCCGCGACGTGCGGCAACCGGGCCGGCACGTCGAAGACACTGGCGTGCTTGCGGTGCACGGCACCGAACGCGTCGTCCACGTACGCGTCGCCGAACGCGGCGAGCTGGTCGGCGAAGGCCCCCCGCTCGGCCTCGTCCTTGCTGGTCTCACCGGCGTTGAAACGCAGGTTCTCCAGAAGGGCGACCTGGCCGTCGGCCAGGTCGGCGACGGTGGCGCGGGCGGAGTCACCGACGGTGTCGGTGGCGAAGTGGACCGGCGCGCCGAGCAGCTCACCGAGCCGCCCCGCGACCGGGCCGAGGCTGAACTGCGGGTCCGGAGCGCCCTTCGGGCGGCCCAGGTGCGAGCAGACGACAACCTTCGCGCCGGCCTCGACCAGTGCGCCGAGGGTCGGCAGCACCGCGCGGATCCGACCATCGTCAGTGATGGCACCGGTCTGCTTGTCGAGCGGGACGTTCAGGTCGGCGCGCACCAGCACGCGCCGACCCGACACCCCCTCGGCGAGCAGATCGTCGAGGGTCCGGATGCTCACAGCGACGAACCGACCAGCTTGACGAGGTCGACGAGCCGGTTGGAGTAGCCCCACTCGTTGTCGTACCAGCCGACGACCTTGACCTGGTTGCCGACGACCTTGGTCAGCGGCGCGTCGAAGATGCACGACGCCGGGTCGGTCACGATGTCGCTGGAGACGATCGGGTCCTCGTTGTAGACCAGGATGCCCTTGAGTGGGCCATCCGCGGCGGCCTTCAGCGCGGCGTTGACCTCGTCCACTGTGGTCTCGCGACCCACGTTGACGGTGAGGTCGGTGACCGAGCCGGTCGGGATCGGCACCCGCAGGGCGTACCCGTCGAGCTTGCCCTTGAGGTCCGGCAGGACCAGGCCGATCGCCTTGGCGGCGCCGGTCGAGGTCGGCACGATGTTCAGCGCGGCGGCCCGGGCACGACGCAGGTCCGAGTGCGGCGCGTCCTGGAGGTTCTGGTCCTGGGTGTACGCGTGGATCGTCGTCATCAGACCGTGCTGGATGCCGAACGTGTCGTGCAGGACCTTCGCCATCGGGGCGAGGCAGTTGGTGGTGCACGAGGCGTTGGAGATGATGGTGTGCTTCGCCGGGTCGTAGGTGTCGTGGTTGACACCCATGACGACGGTGACGTCCTCGTTCTTCGCCGGGGCGGAGATGATGACCTTCTTGGCCCCGCCGTCGACGTGCGCCTTGGCCTTGGTGGCGTCGGTGAAGAAGCCGGTCGACTCGATGACGACGTCGGCGCCGACCTCGCCCCACGGCAGCTTCGACGGGTCCTTCTCGGCGTACGCCTTGATGGTCTTGCCACCGACGGTGATCTCGTCGGCGGTGGCCTTGACCTCGTACGGCAGGCGACCGAGGATGCTGTCGTACTTGAGCAGGTGGGCGAGCGTGGCGTTGTCGGTCAGGTCGTTCACCGCCACGACCTCGATGTCGGCGTCAGACGCCAGCACTGCCCGGAAGAAGTTACGGCCGATTCGGCCAAAGCCGTTGATGCCAACCCGGATGGTCACAGGTCCCATCTCCTCGCGTTCTGGTCCGCCGGCTTCAGACAACGGGCCGGCGGGAATGGTGTGCGCCGACCGTTGGAGCCGGCCGTCGACGGTTCATCTCGGCCACCCCGCCGCGCGGTCTGAGGACCTGACCGCCCGAGGCGGTGGGGCACGACGAGGAGTGCCGGTGTCGGCCCCCTTGCCGTACGCAGCGACCCTATCCGAGCGTGCGAGACCACGCTGCGCCGGGTAGTGCTCCCGGGCGCACCGTGCGGCCCCACCGTCCTATCAGACCACGAGCATGTCGGGCGTGACGGCTGCTTCCGTATCCGGGATGCCAAGGTCGCGGGCCCGCTTGTCGGCCAGCGCCAGGAGCCGGCGGATCCGCCCCGCGATGGCGTCCTTGGTCAGCGGAGGGTCGGCCAGGGCCCCCAACTCCTCCAGCGACGCCTGCCGGTGCTCCAGACGCAGCCGACCGGCGTCGGTCAGGTGGTTGGGCGCCTCGTCGGCGAGGATCTCCAGCGCACGGGTGACCCGGGCGGCCGCGGCGACCGCCGCCCGCGCCGAACGCCGCAGGTTGGCGTCGTCGAAGTTGGCGAGCCGGTTGGCGGTGGCCCGTACCTCGCGGCGTACCCGGCGCTCCTCCCAGGCCAGCACGCTGGAGTGCGCGCCGATCCGGGTGAGCAGCGCGGCGATCGCGTCACCATCCTTGACGACCACCCGGTCCACCCCGCGTACCTCGCGGTTCTTCGCTGTGATGCCGATGCGACGGGCCGCGCCGACCAGCGCCAGCGCCGACTCCGGCCCCGGGCAGGTGATCTCCAACGCGCTGGAGCGGCCCGGCTCGGTGAGCGAGCCGTGGGCCATGAACGCGCCCCGCCACGCGGAGACCGCGCAGCAGACGTTGGCCGCCACCACGTG
Organism: Micromonospora sp. NPDC048843; assembly: GCF_040649965.1. NCBI lineage: Bacteria > Bacillati > Actinomycetota > Actinomycetes > Micromonosporales > Micromonosporaceae > Micromonospora > Micromonospora sp. NPDC048843. The sequence continues at coordinate 5,888 of NZ_JBEZGJ010000126.1, read as the reverse complement.
CGGGGGCAGCCCACGCACCGGGCGACCCCGCACGTCGAGCAGGCCGGTCTGCCGCGCCAGGGCCTCGCCGTCCTTGACCACCCGCACGATGAAGTGGCTGCCCTTGCGCAGCCCACCGGAAGCCAGCACGTGGATCTCGCTGGGGTAGCCGTAGACCTCGGCGATCTCCCGGCGCAGCCGCCGGGCCACCGCCCCGGTGTCCAGTTCAGCCTCCACCACCACGCGGCCGGAAACGATGTGCAGCCCGCCAGCGAAGCGCAGCAGCGCGGCCATCTCCGCCCGCCGACAGCAGGGTTTGGGCACGTCGACCCGACTCAGCTCGTCCTTGACCGCGGCCGTCATCGCCATTGTGCGTCCCCTCACGGACCTGTTCCGGCGTGTCGCCGGAGATTACGTACGTGTCTAACGATCGGCGCCCAGGACAGGCACCAGCGCGGCGCCCAGGGCAGCCGGATCATGGCGGGGAGTCCCGTCGACAACGGCGACGGGGGCGAGGACCAGGCGGGCACCCAGCGATTCTGCCGCACGTTCGACCGGTTCGGGGTCACCCACCGCCTTGGCATCGGCGAGCACAAGATCGACCTTGAGTTCGGGCAGGTACCAGTGCAGCGCCGCGAGATGATCGGCGACGGAGAGCCCGAGGGTCTCCTTCTCCGCGGCGAGGTTCAGCGTGACCAGCCGCCGGGCCGAGGTGGACACGATCGCGTCGGCCAACTGCGGCACCAGCAGGTGCGGAAGCACACTCGTGTACCAGCTGCCCGGCCCGAAGATCAACCAATCGGCCGCCCGGATCGCCTCGATGGCCTCGGCGCACGCAGGTGGGGCGCTCGGCGTAAGGCGCAACGACTCGACCCGCCCGGTGGTGACGGCCACCTGGTGCTGGCCACTGACCGTGCGCACCTCGTCGGGGGCGGCCGGGTCGGCACCGCGTACCCGCGCCTCGATCCCGACCGGTTGACGGGACATCGGCAACACCCGGCCCACAGCGCCGAGCATCGCGCCGGCGTGCTCCAACGCGGCCACCGGGTCGCCGAGCAGCTCCATGAGGCCGCAGAGCACCAGGTTGCCCACGGCGTGCCCGGTCAGACCGTCGGTGCCGGCCGACGCCCCGTCGGTGCCGCGCGGGGCTGTGTCGGTGCCGCGCGGGGCCGCGCCGTCCCGGTCCGGGTCGCCCGCCGCCGGGCCTGGGCCGGTCGCGGCGGGCCCGGGTACGCCCACCGGTGCGGCGGCGAAGCGGTGCTGGAACAGCCCGGCGCTGCGCCTGGTGGCCGGGTGGTCCCCGGCCAACGCCACCAGCGCCTGGCGCAGATCTCCCGGCGGCAGGCCACCCCGCTCGGCCCGCAGCCGGCCACTGGAGCCGCCGTCGTCACCCACAGTGACAACCGCTGTGATGTCGAGGTCGAGTTCGGGAGCGCAGTGGCGCAGCGCCCGCAACGAGGCGGACAGGCCGTGCCCGCCGCCGAACGCCACCACCCGCCGGGCCGTCATTCCCGCCCCAGGTCGCGGTGCTGGGCGTTCGCCGCCAACCCGGAGTGACGTAGCCGGCTGGCCAACTCCTCGGCGATGGCCACGCTGCGGTGCTTGCCGCCGGTACAGCCCACGGCGACGGTGAGGTACCGCTTACCCTCCCGCTCGAAGCCGGTCGTGGTGGCGTTGACCAGGTCGGCGTACGAGGCGACGAAGGCGTCCGCGCCCTCCTGGCCCAGCACGTACGCGCTGACCGCCTCCTCCCGCCCGGTGTGCTCCCGCAGCTCCGGCACCCAGTACGGGTTGGGCAGGAACCGGGCGTCCAACACGAAGTCGGCGTCCGGCGGCAGGCCGTACTTGAAGCCGAACGACAACACCGTGAGCCGCAGCCGGCGGGCGTCCTCGCCGCCGAACAGCTCCTCGATGCGGCGCCGGAGCTGGTTGACGTTCAGGTGGCTGGTGTCGATGATCACGTCGGCCTGGTCACGGGCCTCCTCCAGCAGGCCGCGCTCCACGGCGATGCCGTCGGCCAGCCGCCCGTCACCCTGCAACGGATGCGAACGCCGAACGCTCTCGAACCGCCGGATCAACACCTCGTCGTCGGCGTCGACGAAGACCACCCGGGGCGAGAATCCGCGCTCCTTGAGCTCCCGGATCGCCCCGGCCAGGTCGGTGGAGAAGGCCCGCGACCGCACGTCAAGCACCATTGCGGTACGCCGGGCCGCGCCGCCCGCCTTGAAGGCCAGCTCGGCCATGTCCAGCATCAGGGCCTGCGGCAGGTTGTCCACGACGTAGTAACCGACGTTCTCCAACGCCCGGGCCACGGTGCTGCGGCCACCCCCTGAGAGGCCGGTGACCACCACGAGGGTGGTCTCCGACTCAGCCGCCATCTGCTCGTCATCGGCATCCGGGCCGTCGATCCGGTCACCGGCTGTGCGCGCCTCGCTCACCCGTACCCCCAAGCCGTGGCGCCGCGGCCGCCCTCGGCCGCGATTGGTCAATCAGCGACTCTATCCCGCCACCGGGTCGCGGCCCGGCACCCGTGGCCGGACGGCTGCCGCGGACCATGTCGAGGGTCGCCCTCCCGACAGCGCGCAGGCTTGATGACGATCAGTAGTTGTCAATACGCTCAACGTGATCGTCGCAGGTCAGACCGACATCTGGAGGGTGCGATGCACGACCTGGCGGACAAGAACAAGTACGTCGGCTTCCTGTTCATGCGAATCAGCCCCGAGTACTTCGCCCTCGGTCGCGAGGGCATCCACGAGATCTCCGCCGAGCACGCCCGCGACCTGGGCCGCTTCGCCAAGCAGCTCACCCACGTCGTCTGCACCGGGGTGAACGGCAAGTACGACCAGGTCACCATGGTCGAGGCTGACACCCTCGAGGAGATCAACGCGGCGGCCACCGCCTTCCGCATGGGTAACAAGGCCCGCTACATCGAGATCGTCGACATCGTGGTCGGAATGAAGGCCCCGCCGCGCGGCCTGGCCAACCGGTCCAGCCAGCCCGGCTGACCGCCTCGCCCGTCCGGCCCACCCGACCCGGGTGCGCCGGGCGGGCGCTGTCGGCGTCGGCTCGTAGACTCCCCGGATGGCTTCTCCCACCGACCTGCGTACCGCCTCCGACGCCCTGGACGTGCTGGGCCGGGTCTTCGGCTACGACGCGTTCCGTGGTTTCCAGCAGGACGTGATCAACCATGTGGTCGCTGGCGGCGACGCGCTGGTGTTGATGCCCACCGGTGGCGGCAAGTCCCTGTGCTACCAGATCCCGGCCCTCGTCCGCGACGGAGTCGCCGTCGTCGTGTCCCCGCTGATCGCGCTCATGCAGGACCAGGTGGATGCCCTCACCGCGGTCGGCGTACGCGCCGGGTTCCTCAACTCGACCCAGACCCTGGACGCCCGACGGCGGGTGGAGGCCGCCTTCGTCGCCGGCGAACTGGACCTGCTCTACCTGGCCCCGGAGGCGCTCGGCGTCCGATCCACCCTCGCCCTGCTCGACCGGGGCCGCATCTCCCTGTTCGCGATCGACGAGGCGCACTGCGTGTCCCAGTGGGGGCACGACTTCCGCCCCGACTATCTCGCCCTCTCGATGCTGCACGAACGCTGGCCGCAGGTGCCCCGCATCGCCCTGACCGCCACCGCGACCAGCGCCACCCGCACCGAGATCGCGACCCGGCTCAACCTCGACGACGCCCGGCACTTCGTGGCCAGCTTCGACCGGCCCAACATCCAGTACCGGATCGTGCCCAAACGCGAGCCCCGCAAGCAGTTGCTGACCCTGCTGCGCGACGAGCACCCCGGCGACGCCGGCATCGTCTACTGCCTGTCCCGGGCCTCGGTCGACAAGACGGCGGAGTTCCTCACCGCCAACGGGGTCGCCGCGCTGCCCTACCACGCGGGGCTGGACGCGGGCACCCGCGCCCGCAACCAGCAGCGCTTCCTACGGGAAGACGGCCTGGTCATGGTCGCCACCATCGCCTTCGGCATGGGCATCGACAAGCCCGACGTGCGGTTCGTCGCCCACCTCGACCTGCCCAAGTCCGTCGAGGGCTACTACCAGGAGACCGGCCGCGCCGGCCGTGACGGCCTGCCGTCCACCGCCTGGCTGGCGTACGGGCTTCAGGACGTGGTCCAGCAACGCAAGATGATCGAGACGTCCGACGGCGACCTCGCCCACCGCCGCAACCTGGCCGCGCACTTGGACGCGATGCTCGCCCTCTGCGAGACGGTGCGCTGCCGGCGGGTCCAACTGCTCGAATACTTCGGCGAGACGACGACGGCCGCCTGCGGCAACTGCGACACCTGCCTCACCCCACCGGAGACCTGGGACGGCACCGTCGCCGCCCAGAAGTTGCTCTCCGCCGTCTTCCGCCTCGACCGCGAACGCAACCAGCGCTTCGGCGCCGGGCACTGCATCGACATCCTGCTCGGCAAGCCGACCGACAAGATCAGTCAGTACGGTCACGACTCGCTGACCGTCTTCGGGATCGGCTCCGAGCTCAGCGAGGCCGAGTGGCGGGGCGTGGTCCGGCAACTGCTCGCCGAAGGGCTCCTCGCCGTGGAGGGCGACTACGGCACGCTGGCGCTGACCGAGGCGAGCGCCGACGTCCTCACCCGCCGCCGTACGGTCACCATGCGCCGAGAGCCGGAGAAGCCCGCGTCGAGCCGCTCATCGAAGCCGCGCGGCGCGTCCACAGTCGTGGCCGAGCTGACCCCGGCCGCCGCGTCGCTGTTCGAGCGGCTGCGGGCCTGGCGTGCGGTCACCGCCAAGGAGCAGGGCGTCCCGGCGTACGTCATCTTCCACGACGCCACACTGCGTCAGATCGCCAGCGACGCGCCCAGCACACTGGCCGACCTGTCCCGGGTCAGCGGAGTAGGCGAGAACAAACTCGCCAAGTACGGCGAGCAGATCCTGACCGTCCTCACCGCCGACTGAGCTCATGGCGAAGGGCCGGGCCCCGTGGTGGGGTCCGGCCCTTCGGCATGTGGTGGGGGTCAGTTGGTGGCGTAGCCGCGGGTGGCGATCCAGTCGGCGAGGTGTTCGACGCTGATCTGGTAGGCGGCTTGGTTGGGGTCGGCGGAGTCGGCGATGGTGGCGGTGTTGCCGTTGTCGTGGTAGCCGACGACGCTGATGTAGTGCCCGCCTTCGTAGGAGTGGGTGACGCCGTTGGTGTCGGTGCTGGTGCCGGCGATGTTGGCGACCACGGCGCGGCCGTCGTCGACGGTCTTGACGATGTCGGCGCGCAGGGTGTCGGTCTGCTTGGCGTCGGCGTCGGGGGTGCTGATTTCCACGGACCGGTAGGCGTTGGTCTTGCCGGTTTCCTTGTTCAGCACGGGGGTGATGTCGTTGATGGAGTTGGTGCCGGCCTCGGTGGTGCCCATTTCCTTGGCCATGTCGTCGACGTTGATGTTCTTGCCCTGCACGGACAGGGCGTTTCGGGTGGCGGCGGGTCCGCAGTAGTAGAAGTTCGGCTGGGCTTCGTAGCGCACGCCGAGTTCCCGCTCGCCGTGGCTCTTGCGGTCGGTCTGGGTCTGCGTGGCCGGCTTGCTGGTGGTGGGTGCGGCGAAGGCGGTGGTGACGGGGCCGGCGATGGCGCCTCCGGTGAAGGCGAGGCCGGCGGCGGTCAGAGCGGTCTTACGGATCAGATCGGTACGCATGATGGCGTGCTCCTCTGCATCGGGGGTGTGCCCGCACGGCACTCAACGGGGGGTGGTGCGGGCGGGGGAAGTTCGAGGGGTTCTGCCCGGTGACCCCGCAACGGGGGGTCGGCGTCGGGACAGCGTGTAACCATCCGCGGTGGCAGGCCATTCCGCCTACCCGCCCGGGGTCGGCCGTGGTGGTGCTCGGCCGTGCGGGGGATGTAACCGAGGCGGCCTGGCGGGTGTTCCCGGCGGGGCCGGCGCGCGCCGTGACCGGGA
>NZ_JBEZGJ010000125.1:0-22624 GCF_040649965.1 Micromonospora sp. NPDC048843 | reverse complement strand
GGTCACCGAGGCGCTCGCCGAGGCCGGGGTGCCGGCACAGCTGACCGTGATGGTCAGGTTGAGCGAGCGGGTCTCCCCGCTGGTGTAGGTGACAGTCACCCGGGCGGTGTAGGTCCCCTTGCGGGGGTAGCTGTGCGCCGTCGACCGTAGCGTCGCCCCGTGTGTGATGGCGCTGTTGTCGCCGAAGTCCCACGCGTAGTCGGTGATGCTCTGCCCGGACGGCGCCGTCGCCGTGGCGGTGAGCGTGGTGGTCAGCGGCGCGGCACCGCCGGTCGGGTTGGCGGCCAGGGACAACGTCCCGCCCGGCTCCTGTTTGACCCCGGCGCCGTTGAACCGCAGCCAGTCCAGGGCGAGTAGGTCCGGGGTGCCATTGACCTGGGCGGCGTTGACGAACTTCGCGTACAGGGTGGTAGTGCCGGTGGGCTTGTTGGTCAGCGTGACGGTGGGGGAGACCAGGTTGTCCCAACCGCCGGTGGAGCCGATGGCGGCCGTGCCGATCAGCGTGCCGGTGGGCGAGCCGGTGCGCAGTTCGATGGTGCCGCCGAGCCCGCCGTTTGTCACACCGAACGTCACCGAGCCGACGTTGCGCAGGTCCGCCGGCCCGAACGCCACCCAGTCGTTGTGGTCGACCTCGCCGAGCCGTTTGCCGGCGCGGGCGGTGGCCCGGTCGTTGACGGTGACGCCGGACTGGGCGCTGAAGTGCTCGGCCTCCTTGCTCTTGGGCTGCAACTGCACGCGGGTCGAGCCGGTCAGCGCCGGTACGCCGCCGGCCGCGCCGCCGTCGGTGTACTGCGCGGTGATCAGGGTGTAGAGGTTCTGCCCCGGCCCGTGGCCGTCACCGGCGTCCGCCTCGGTGGCGAGCAGGCCGGAGCAACCGGTGTAGACGTCCAGCGGGTGGGCGTGCGAGTCGTGGCCGAGCTGCGTCTGCACCGTCACCTTGGCGCAGTCGATGGTGGTCTCCTCCGGGTCGGTGACCGTTACCGTGTACGGGATCTTGTCGCCGAAGTCGAAGAACCCGCCGTCGGGCACCGTGATGGTCACCGTCGGTCGGGTGTTGCCGACCACCACGTCGGTGACCGCGGTGGCGGTCAACCCGTTGCCGCTGTTGCGCACTGTCAGCCGGGCGGTGTGCTTCCCGGCCGTCGAGTAGGTGTGGCTCGGGTTGGCGGCGGTGGAGTCGGTGCTGCCGTCGTTTGTGAAGTCCCAGGCGTAGCTGTGCGCCGACCCGTCACCGGCGGACGACCCGGCGGAGGAGAACGTCACAGTGAGCGGCGTACGTCCGGTGTCCGGGGTGGCGGCGATCTTCGCGGTCGGTGGCCGCCCGTTGGCGACGTAGTCGATCCGGTAGATGCCCGCGCCGGCGTTGCTGCCGCCGCGACCGCTGCCGGTGCCCTCGCCGAAGTCGATGACGTAGAGCGAACCGTCCGGGCCGAACTCCGCCTCGAAGGGCTGGATCCAGCTCATGTTGCCGAAGATCCCGTTGATCGACTGGAGGTCACCCACGGCCGTGGGGCCGAAGCGCGAGTTGCTGAAGGTCTGCGCCGTCTTGTGGATCGACAGCGTCTTGAACCATCTGCGGGTCAGCTCATAGGTGATCCACTTGCCCTCGAAGTACTCGGGGAACTTCGTGGTACGGGTGTTGGCCGGGTCGTAGTCGTAGACCGGGCCGCTCATCGGCCCGCCACCACCGGTGCCCAGCTCGGGGAACTGGGTGGAGGCGGCGTACGCGTACCAGACCAGTGCGGACTTCGCCGCCGGCAGGGTGGTCAGGCCGGTGTTGTTGGGTGAGTTGTTCACCGGCGCGGCGCAGTTGAACTTCGCCCCCGAGGTGTTGGTGGCGAAGTTGTAGTCGTTGAACGGGATGTTGTTGCCCACGCAGTACGGCCATCCGAAGTTGCCGGCACTGGTGATCCGGTTGAACTCGACGGTCCCCTCCGGACCACGGTTGGGGTCGGCGGCGCGGGCGTCCGGACCGTAGTCGGCCACCAGCACCGCGTTGGTCTGCGGTTCGATGGTGATCCGGAACGGGTTGCGCATGCCCATCGCGTAGATCTCCGGCCGGGTCCTCGCGGTGCCGGTCGGGAAGAGGTTGCCGCTGGGCACTGTGTACGTACCGTCGGATTGTGGGGTGATCCGCAGGATCTTGCCGCGGAGGTCGTTGGTGTTGCCGGCGGTGCCCTGGGCGTCCCAGGCGGCGCGGCCGGCGCGTTCGTCGACGGGGGTGTAACCGCTGGAGGCGAACGGGTCGGTGTTGTCACCGATCGCCGCGTAGAGCCGTCCGGCCGCGTCCATGGCCAGCGACCCGCCCATGTGCGAGTTGGCCCGGCCTTCACCCCGGTAGGTGGGGATTGTCAGCAGACGTTTCTCCGAGGAGAGCGCGACGCTGTTGTTGGCGACAGTGAACCTCGACAGGTTGAGCTGTTTGAGGGTCTTGTCCGACCAGAGCAGGTAGATCCAGCCGTTGCTGGCGAAGTTGCGGTCCAGGGTCATCCCGAGCAGCCCGTCGGACTGGTCGGTCATGGCCGAGGTGTACGCGAAGTCCAGCAGCGTGGTGACCTGGAGGGTGTCGGAGTTGACCACCTTCAGCGCGCCGGTGCGCTGGATGTAGTAGACCTTCCGGTCCGGGCCGACGGCCAGCTCGAACGGATCGGCCAGGTTCTCGGTGACCAGCCCCACCCGTTCGAAGTTGCTGGTCTTGGTGGCCGAGCAGTCACCGGCGACAGCGCCGGCCGCCCACTCGATGCCGTAGCGCAGGTGCTCCAGGAAGGTCGGCGTGCTGAACTGGGAGCTGGCGTGTCCGCCGGCGGTGAACCAGGACCGGCCGCCGTCGTAACGCTGACACCAGGAGTACGCGTGGTCGACGCCCTCGTCCAGGCCGTTGATCCCGTCGCGCACCTTGATCTGGGCGAGGGTGTGCACGTTGCCGGTCGGGTTGGTCCGCCAGTTGTACCACTCCTCGCTCTGCTCCCAGAGCTCCGGCAGGTTGCGCGTGGAGGGGTGCGCCCGGTCGAGCACCTTGACCCGGCCGGGGAAGGTGCCGCCGGTGGACGAGAAGTCGGGGTGGTAGTCGAAGATCGTGCCGACCAGGCCCTCGTACCACTGCCAGTCACGTTCGCTGGCCGACGCGGCGTGCAGGCCGGCCCAACCGCCGCCGTTGCGGATGAACGTCTGCAACGCGGCCCGCTGGCTGGCGTTGAGCAGGTCACCCGAGGTCGGAAGGCTGTTGGTGTTGTTGAAGACGAGAGCGTCGAAGGTGGCGAGGTTGGCGTCGGTGAAGGCAGCCGCGTCGGTGGTGGCGACGACCTCGAAATTGTGAGCGGCGCCGAGCTGCTGGATCGCGGCGATGCCGGCCGGGATGGAGTCGTGGTAGAAGTTGGTGATCTTGGAGAAGACCAGCACCCGGAAGCGCGGGGCGGCCTCGGCGGGCAGGGCGGTGGTGGTGCTCACCACTGTGGCGATGGCGAGCAGGATCAGGCAGAACGCACGGAGGTGTCGGGGCATGGGGGCGCTCCCTGTCGGACGGTGAGGGGTCGGAAAGCGCTTTCTCGCTGCCCGCATCACGGTACTGACAGCCAGTGATGACCGTCAATAGCCTCTTGGTAAGCGGTTTCCCGCTCCCGCGGCGTCCGCGCGTCGGCGGGCCCCGCAGGCCCATGGGTACGGCTTAAGATGTCCTCTGGATGCGCCCGGTGACTGTGTGGATGCGGCGTGTCCCGTCGACCTGGGGAGGTCTCGTGACGGTGCCGTCCACGTCGGAATTGCCCGAGGGCCGTGGTGCCGACCGGATCGACACCACGACTGTGCATCCGGCTCGCCGCTACAACTACTGGCTCGGCGGCAAGGACAACTTCGCCGTCGACCGGGAGTCCGGCGACCAGATCGCGGCCGTCTATCCAGGGGTACGCACGCTCGCCCGGGAGAACCGGGCCTTCCTCGGCCGGGCGGTCCGCTTCCTCGCCGAGGAGGTCGGCGTTCGGCAGTTCCTCGACATCGGCACCGGCATCCCGAGCGCCGACAACACGCACGAGGTGGCCCAGTCGGTGGCCCCCGACTCCCGGGTGGTCTACGTCGACAACGACCCGATGGTGCTGGTCCACGCCCGGGCGCTGCTGACCAGCGACCCGGCCGGCGCCACCGCCTACCTGGATGCCGACCTCCGCGATCCGGAGGAGATCCTCGCCGACCCGCAACTGCACGCCACACTTGACCTGTCCCAACCGGTGGCGCTGGTGCTGATCGCCGTGACGCACTTCCTCACCGACGACGACCGCCCACACGAGCAGGTCGCCCGCCTGCTCGACGCGCTGCCGTCGGGCAGCTGGCTGGCGCTGACCCACTTCACCACCGACCACCTCCCCGCCGAGATCGTCAGGCGGATGGAGGCCGAGTTCGCCGCGGGCCGGATGAAGCAGGACGCCGTCTCCCGCGACCGCGCCGAGTTCGCCCGCTTCTTCACCGGTCTGGAGCTGGCCGAACCGGGCATCGCCCCGGTCACCCAGTGGCGGCCGCAGGTGCCATTGGAGCAGCGTCCGCCCCTAGCCGACGCCTCCATCTATGGCGCGGTGGCCCGCAAGCCCTGACCGAGGAACTGTGGTTGTAGGTTCAGCCGAGCGACAATCCGCTGCCTTCTTACTTGATAACGCCGGGATTCCACGTAGGTAGATCCTGTGAGCACTGTCCCAGGATCTACCATCTTGGCGGACGCAAAGTAGGGCGCAGTGCTTGCTGAGAAGAAGATATTCTAGACTTGGTCCTTTATCAGCCAGGCCGTCAGCTCACTCAGGAAACTATACTCGCTTGGCGTCACTGCATAGGTGTGAAAGTTCTCATTGCGAATCCTATTCAGCTCCGTCAGCCAGGATGCGCGGCTCTTCCATGCGCCTGGCTTTGATCGCTCACTAGGTCGGGTATATCGTTGCGCAAATACATCTTTCCAAATTTCTTGGCTTTGCGTCATTATTTCATGATAATTAATTAGATGCAGGCAGTCCCACGCTTCTACTTTTTGGTCGGGATCTAAGTCGAGATTCTTCTCGACTGCCAGCCTTGCTGCGTCACCACGAATCTTTCGAGGTACGCCATCCTGGAACCATCTAGCGCTCCCGAACTTGTCTTCCAGCCTCCGGCGAACATCTTGATTTAGGAATTTCTCTAGCTCGCGGATCATTTCGAATGATTCAGTATTGAAGGCCTTGGCTTCTTCTTGGACGAACGTGGTTAATCCGGGAGGAGAAAAATCAGGGCAGCTCTCGTGTACTGCGAGCTGAAGCTGACGCCAGTACCTCGTTCCACCGCCCGAACCGTACATACGCCGATACTCGGCGGATCGCTCAGGGCTAACAGACTGCAGGTGTGTCACGACGCAGTCCAAGTAAACGACGCACTTTGCAAACAATTCTTCCGTCGAAATAACGCCAATCTTGACACCCTCGGTGGAGATGACGTGATCGGTCACGTCGCTAAATACTCGGAGCAGCGACTCGACGCCAGTGTTGATAAACACGAATCCGCCGTCGCCCGCGCCTAGCTGCCATTGCGTACTCAAACCATCTATGACGTGTTTGAAGCATTGCTCAAGAAACGGCACCAGCGCCTCGAACGTCGCCTGATTCGTTCCCAAATAGAAAGAGCCGGCATCTTTTATGCGTGTTTTATAGAACGACCCTAGAAAATTTCCTCTCGATAGTCCGTTGTTTATGGCGTCGATAGTAAGACACCGAATCGGTGATCGGGTATTTTCTCCCAGGATTATCCGGCCGTGCAGAGGTGACGTCTTAGATTCTCCTAGATACTGTGCTATGCGTAGCTTCAGCGCACGTACCCGTTCGCGCAGATCGGCTGAGTCCCACAGCAAGTCTGCGTTGAGTGTGTTTCTCAAATTCTTCGGAACTGGCTGCTGGTTCTCGTTAATTTGCATGAATAGGCGAACCTGGTCGGATGGGGGCAGGTTCACGAAGGCGACAACTGGTACTAACTCCGATGTTGCGCGATCCGAATTCGCATATCCGTAAAGTCGATGCTGCCCATCTATTACGTACGCGGCCCGGTAATGTCGGGGGAGGTGAAGAGTCCCAAGCACAGGCCCATCGCCGGCTTTTGATACAGCGTCGAACTGCGGCGGTCGGCTACCCGTCTCGAGGTTGAGAATGATGGAATTTGGGAAAAAGCCGCCCTCGTCAACGAATCGAGAAACCGCTTGTAGTCTGGCTTTCTTGATGAGGCGTTGATATGTGGGCATAAGATCACTGTTGGCCTTATTCCTATGGAGCACGTAGGCGAGTTTCAGTAGTCGCTCAGGCTCTATAGCGAACGAATAATAGAGTAATCCTCCCATGCGGCCTCGGATTGCGTGAACTTTCGGATCAAGCGCTGGTATTCGTTGGCCCGCGAATAGGTTGCCAAGCAGCTGGAAGCGTGCTGCTTTTCCCAGATGTTCAGCCAGCAGGAGATAGTATTCAATCGCCTCTTCGTCTAGGTGAGCTATCCCGCTTCTCGACATGAGTTCTCGGCTACTTTGGGTAACTGCAAGATTGTTCGTAGCAAGTATGAATTTCGGTTTTCTGTTCGGTAAATGCCGCCGAAGCACCCTAATCATGTCTTCTCGTATATCCAGCAGTGCTTGAACCTCGCGCTTAAATTGCGTCGAGCGAAATGAATCCGACGAGTGGCATGCCACTACTAGCACCACTTCATCGTCAGCCGCAAGGACCGATATCTCTGGTGTCTCTCGGTCGGATCCACTAAGTAAGTCAAAGTCGACCCCCCGGTTTATCGTCGGAAAGTCGAGCTGCGCAAAGGCGGCCCAAACGCGATCACGAAAAGCGACATCATGGGGCTTTTCCGTGCGCATTCGGGCAGATCTTTGTAGTCGTTTGTCTATGACCCAGCCGGCCTGCTGGTGTTCTCCAATAGACCTGTTAGGTACAGTCTGCAAGAGGTAGGGGGACAAACGTCTTTTGGCTTCTCTCGGTATCGCCTGGGTGGGCAGGAAGTACTCGGTGAAGTCGGCTTTCGCTGTCGTTGGGCTCATGTTCGGCTCACATTCGTGAATAAGTACTCGATCGCGGTTCCTCGACTTGCTGAGAGCCCACCAATTGCGTTCCGGCGACTAGTCTCGATTCTCCGGTCGCCTTTTTCGAAGAGTTCAGCTACAGATAGGTGTGCAGCGTTGGTCAAGATGTAAAAGGCACCTCTATTTCGAATCTCGCTCACAAGTTCGCTTAGACGTACTTGGTCTTCCCAGGAGAATAGCTTCTGATTGTATTTGACGAAGCCGTTGTGATTATGTGCGACGGTGTAGGGAGGGTCAAGGAACACCAGGTCTCCCTCGTTGATGTTGTCGATGCATTGCGCGAAGTCGGTCGAGGAAAGTGTTACCCCCTGCAGTCGGGAAGCGGCGGCTTCAAGGTCTTCCTCGCTGGGTAAGCGCGGGATCCCATCGCGGCGACCGAATGGCACATTGTAGCCACCTTGTCGGTTCACCCGATAGACGCCATTGTATGATGTATGGTTTAGAAAGATGAATCGTGCTGCTTTTGTGGAGTCGACTCTCGGTTGAGCTGCACGGAGGCAGTAGTAGTATTCCTCGGTGTTCCTATGCCTCTTGAGTGCTCGGGAAACACCGGCTGGATCATCGCGGACGGTCGCGTAGGTGTGAATTAGCTCTGAGTTCAGGTCGGACAAAAACGACGGCCCAGCTGGAAGAAGCCCAAAGAAGGCCGATGCTCCGCCAAGGAAGGGCTCGTGATAAGCGCGGAACTTGAGGTCGCCAATGAGTTCGGAAAGCTGAGGTATTAACCAACGCTTCCCGCCTACCCATCTCAGAAATGGCCGCACTGTACGGCTGACGCTCGGATCGGCGTTTCCCATGCGCGGCATTATAACGAGACTTCCCGCTTTGGGAAGGTGTTGGCGACTGTCGAATTTCCGGCTGTACGCTGAGGTTGGTCTGAGCTACTACGGACCGGCGCCCGGCTTCTTAGAGCTATAACACTGCGCCGTCCAAACATGGCGTCAGCCTGCGACATCGGTAGGGCTGGAGTCGTTCGCTACCGCCAACATCCCTCCCGGCAGGCTTATGCCGGGCGGCTCAGGCGATCGTTACCGCCGTCGTCACGTTCGGTTTCGAGCATCAAGTGGTGATGTCCCTTCAGGATCGGGCACCACGTACCCCTAGCTGACCGTAGCGGACGGTGACTGCTCCCGGTACCGTCCGAAGTGGCGGCCGTCGGGCGTCGCCGAGCCCGCGACCTGGGAGCCGATGATGAACGATCCCGAAACTTTCGGTGCACGCCTCCGCGCCCGTCGCGAACGCGCCGGCAAGAGTCGTCCGGTCCTTGGCGGCCTTGTCGGCCGCAGCGCGGAATGGGTCAAGGCGCTGGAGAACGGCAAACTGCTTCCACCCCGCCTGCCGATGTTGCTCCGTCTCGCCGAGGTGTTGGAGATCTCCGACCTGGCCGAGTTGACGGGCGACCAGTCCCTACCGGTGGCGTCGGTGACCCGCGCCGGTCATCCCGATATTGGCAAGGTCGCCGCCGCTATGCAGAGCACTGCTGTGACGGCAGGTGACCCGATATCCGCCCCAGTGCTCCGCGGCATGGTTAACCAGGCGTGGGCGCTGTGGCATCGTTCCACCGCTGAGCGGACCGCCGTTGCTGCCGTGCTTCCTGGGCTCCTGAACGAGGCACGGCGTAGTGCCTGGCGACTCGATGGCGATGATCGCCGGAGTGCGTCGGTCGAGTTGGCGCGGGTCTATCACCTCACGCAGCTATACCTCGCGCATCAGCCCTATCCGGAGCTGGTGTGGCTCGCCGCCGACCGAGCGATGCATGCTGCGCAGGGCGCTGACGATCCTGGCGCGATGGCAGCCGCGGCCTGGTACTACGCCCACGTCTACCGGGGGGCGAACCAGGTCGACGCGGCCGACCAAATCCTCCGTGAGGCTGTCGCGCTGGTCGACCCCTCCGCGGGTGACGAGCAGTTGGCCCGGTGGGGTCAGCTGCAACTGGGACTCGCCTTGGGGCAAAGCAAGGCCGGCCGCGCTGGGCAGGCGTGGCGGGCGTGGGACGCTGCGGACGAGGCAGCGACCCGGCTCGGTGGTGTGCACCCTTGGCTGATGTTTGGGCCCGCCGCCTGCACCGCGTACTCGGTCACCGTTGCCACGGACCTCTGCCGTCCGCGCGAGGCGGTCCAGCGGGCGGATACGACCGACTACCGCGCTCTGCCATCGCACACCCGCCGGGCAGGCCATCTCATCGAGGCCGCACGTGCACACCTGCTTGATCGGGGCGAGGTTGCTGCGGTGCACCTGCTCGGTAGGGCGCTGCGGGAGAGCACCGACACTGTTCGCCACCATCCGTACGCCCGCACGCTTGCAGTGGAACTGTCCTCCCGGCCGGGAACGGTAGGCGAGGATGCACGAGAGTTGGCTCTCGCCCTCGGCGTTTTGGGGTAGCCGTCCCTCAGGTATAGATCGTCCCCTTCGTTGGTCGTGACTATTCGTAACCTCCGGGTGCGGTCGGCGGTCATGAGCGTCGCCGACCCCGCGCACCAGGAGGGGGTGGCGATGACCAGACGGGGACACGGAAATCTCGAACTGCCGGAGTCTGGGTCGGCCGGCGAAGCAGCCGAGCGGGAGGCTGCTAAACAGCGGATCCTTCAACTGGCCGATTCCGAGCGAATACCCGTTGAGGACACCGCGCGGGCGGTACCGGACCGGCGGTGGCGCAATGCCCAGTCCCGCTAGCTCCGTGCCGATCGGTCGGCGGGTCGCGTACTGGCGGGTTCAGCGGAAGCTGTCGCAACAGTCGTTCGCCGACCGGCTCGGCAAGTCGAAGAGTTGGGTGGATAAGGCAGAGCGGGGGGTGAGATCCCTCGATCGGCTGTCCACCCTTCAGGAGATCGCCGCAGTCCTGCGGATCGACGTGTCGGCGCTCCTCGGCCGCGATATCGAACCGGTTGAAGTGGCCCAGCGCTTGCAGGCAGTCGACCATATCCGGACGGCGTTGAGCACTTACGAGGTTGCATTGGCCCGCCCGACGGCGTCCGGCAGCATGTTGTCCTCCGCGCAGGTTGCGGACCTGGTGAAACACGCTTGGATCACGTACCAGCAAGCACGGTATCCGCAATTGATCACGCTGCTGCCCAACCTCCTGATGAGCGCACAGCGGGCTTATGTGCCTGATCCGGAGGCTGGTCAGGCTCTATTGGTCGACGCGTATCGCATCACCGCAGCGCTGCTGGTCAAGCTCGACGAGGCAGGCCTGGCGTGGCTGGCTGCCGATCGGGCGATGAACGCTGCGACTGGAGAGGCAGTGCTGCTGGGTGCCGCTGCTGTCCAGCTTGGTCAGGTTCTTCGCGTGGCTGGGCGGGCGCGTTCAGCCAGGAGCGTGGCACTGTCTGCCGCATACCGAATCGCGCCGCCAGACTTAGACAACGGTCGGCCCGAGGAACTGTCGCTGTGCGGCGCGTTACTCGTTCAGGCTGGGCTGGCTGCGGCACGTCAGGGAGAGGACTCTGCTGCCGCTAGGTTGCTTGACGAGGCCGCCGAGCTGGCCGTCCGTGTGGGGGAGGGCCGCGATGACCATCAGACCAACTTCGGACCCACCGCCGTCGATTTGGCCCGGGTCGCCGCAGCCCTCGACCTGGACGCGGCGAGCGACGCGGTCGTCTGGCATGAGAGGGCTACTAGTCAGGCGGCCTGGAGTTTGCTGCCCGCCGAGTACCGCGCCGGACACCTGATCAACGCAGCCCGCGCGTACCTCCAGACGGACGATCCCGTCAACGCCGGCCGTGCCTTGATCGACGCGGAACGCACCGCGTCTGCCGAAATTCACCACCGACCCGTAGCCCGGAAACTCGTTGCCCAGGTCGCCCGCTGTCCCGCCGCCCCCGCGACGGTCATCGGACTGGCCGCAGCGCTGAATGTGACCTGAGTCGGCCAACGGCAACGAGTCGCATCACCGGGCGCATCCGCACGCCTTGCGCGGCATCCGGACAGCGGGTGTCGCCGCCAGGGCGTCGGGCGTTGAGCCACGGGCCGGGCCGTTCCTGGGTCAGGCAAACGGCTTCGGGTCGAAGCTGATGCCGCCCCGTTCGGCCATCCGGAGCACTCGATTGCCGTAACGCGGGGGTTGGCGCAGGTAGAGGGTGTAGCCCGACGCCTGGAACCTCAGGTCCAGGTCGCGCCCTTCCAGGTGCCAGCAGGGCTCCCCTGACTGTGCGGGGGCCTCCTGGCGCAGGTTCTTCAACTCGAACGGCAGACAGATGGAGTGCAAGCCGCCGACGATGTCCCAAACATTGTGGAAGATCAGCGTGGCCGGTGCTACCCAGAAGTGGACTTGCCGCATCGGGCCCGGATCGACCCGGCGCACGATGTAGTCGAGGTCGAGATGCAACGTCAAGGCCGACGGTGCGGTGGGATCGAGGTCGTCGTCCTCGCGATAGTCCCCTGTCGGATCTTCGAGCGGACCCTCGTCGTGGGTGACGGCGAGCGCGTGAATTCGGCAGTAATCCCACGAGGTTTCCACCAGGTCCTGATCTGTCAGGGTGGCCTTCCGGAGACCGGACTCACTGTGCACATCCGTCGTCATGAAACGATTATCGCCAGCCGCGTCGACGGCGCCAGATGTCATTCTGTGCGTGCGGGCTCCGCCGGCCGGGTGAAGAAGCGGACGATGTCTTCCGCCGCGGTAGGGGACAGCATCATCGCCTGGACTCGTGCGGACATGTCGGCGATCGGCTGAATCCTGTTGAACATCGACTCCTCGTACGTCCGGATCGCCGAATTCGGGTCGGCCGGGTTGGCAGCGAGCTGACTGGCGAGTTCTGCGGCGTCGAGCATGGCCTGGTTCGCGCCCTCGCCGACCGGTGGCATGAGGTGCGCCGCGTCGCCGATGAGGGTGACGCCCGGCCGGCTGGTCCAGCGCGTACCGATGGGCATCGCCTCGATCAGGCGTGGCGTCGGCGCGCTCTCGGCGGCCTCGATGAGTGCGGTGAGGCGAGGGTTCCAGCCGGCGAACAGGTCCAGCAGCGCCTCCTTGGTGCGGTACGCATCCAGGGGCCGGTCCTCCGCGCGCAGCGAGATCCCGACCCGGAGGCTGCCGTCGCCGAGACGTTGCGCTGCCAGGATCTGGTTCACCCCGACGCACCACAGGTTCCCGGGGCCGACCAGCTCGGCGAGATCGGGATGACGCCGGTCGACGTCGTCGACGCTCAGCTCCACGAGCGTTGCCACGTAGGACAGTTCGACGTCGGTCAGCAGTGACCGGACGACTGAGCGCGCGCCGTCCGCGCCGATGAGGATGTCGCAGCCGGCTCGTTGGCCGTCGTCGAACGTCAGTTCCCAGCCGTCGTCGGGTCGGTGGGTCGCCGCGACAAGCCGGTGCCGCCAGGCAACCGTGTCGCCGGGGAGCGAGTCGAGGAGGAGATCACGCAGTGCGCTCCGATCGATCTCGGGACGTCCGGAGAACGAGCCGGGTTGCGGCTCGTGGTGCACCAGGGTGCGTCCGGTCGGGTCGAGGATGCGATGTTCCTCGCCGTCGGGCCGCGCCTCCGACCGGAACCGGCCGGCGAGACCCGCCTCGGCCAGGGCCAGTTGCCCGGACTCCGGGTGCAGATCGAGGGCGCCGCCCTGGGGCCGGGCGGATCGGCTTGCTTCCCGGTCGTACACCACGGAGTCGATGCCGTGTCGGTGCAGGATCCGAGCCAGCGTCAACCCGCCGAGTCCGCCACCGGCGATCGCAATTCGCTTTCTCACGGCGCTACCGTACACTGTATTGGTGGATACACCGTACGGTAGTGAGCCGCTGCCCGTTTGGGAGCGGCCCGAACCTCAGCCGCGAGCGGTGCCGGTGCCGTTGAGCCGCGAGAAGATCGCCGCTACGGCGATCCGGCTTGCCGACGCGCACGGCCTCGACGGGCTGTCACTGCGCAAGATCGCCAAAGAGCTCGGTGTCGGTCCGATGCGGCTCTACGACTACGTGATCAACAAGTCGGAGCTCCTCGATCTCATGGTCGACGTCGTCTACGCCCGGATCGCCGAGGTGGGCCAGCGCTCCGGGTGGCGCGACACGGTGCTGGCCGTCGCCCACGCGACCCGCGCTGCCGCCCTCGACCACGAATGGTTCTCCGACGTGCTCGGCGGACGGCCGCACCTGGGGCCACACGCGCTCGCCGTGGGCGAAGCGACCGCCGCGGCGCTCAGCGCGGCCCCCGGCGTGCGTGACATCGACGATCTCCAGCGAGCGGTGGGCGCCCTCAACGCCTTCATCATCGGATCGGTCCGCAGAGAGGTCACCGAACGACGCACCGCACGCTCCACCGGCACCGACGAAGCCGCCTTCCAGGCCAGCCTCGGCCCCTACCTCACGCGCATGTTGAAAACCGGCAGGTATCCCACGGTGGCCCGGCTCGTCATCGACGGCGCCCACCTCAACGCCGAGGAGACCTTCAACCACAACCTGACCACCATCCTGGACGGCATCACGCGCCGACGCCCAACGTGACCTCTGAGATGTAACCGCCTCCACCAACCTGACCCGCTCGACTGGCCGTACCCACACGGCGGCGACGCGAGCCCAGACAGGAGCCCACGAGTGGACGTCAGCCTGGCGACGAGCGCCGGCAGGGCCGATCGGCCGAACGAGGACTTCGTCGGTGCGGTTCCCGGCGCTGTCGTCCTGCTCGACGGCGCCGGCATTCCGGGAGCTGAATCGCTCTGCTCCCACGGCGTCGCCTGGTACACGCACCGCCTCGGCGGCGCGCTGCTCGGCCACCTGTCGCGCGGCGACGGGCGAGAACTCGCCGCGATCCTCGCCACCGCGATCGACGAGATCGCCGCCGAGCACGGCGACACCTGCGACATCGCGGACCCCAGCAGCCCGCAGGCCACCGTCGCGATGGTCCGCGCCCACCACTGCCGCTTGGACTGGCTCCTGCTCGCGGACTCGTTCCTCGTCATCGACCAGGTAGACGCCGGCCCGCTGGTGATCACCGATGAGCGCGAGATGACTGCCCGGCGGGAATGCTCGGCGCCGCTGGCCGGCGTTGCCCAGGAAACGCCGGAGTACGACAGGGTGCGGGCCTCCTGCGTCACCGCGCTGCGTGCCCGCCGGAACCAGCCGGGCGGCTACTGGCTCGCCAAGGATGACCCGCGCGCGGCGTGGGAGGCGGTGAACGGCAGCCGGTCCCTCGCCGACCTCAACGGTGTCGCGTTGCTCAGCAACGGTGCCAGCCGCATCGTCAGCCCGTACGGTCTGACCGACTGGCCGGGCGTGGTGGACCTGCTTCGGGCCGGCGGGCCGGCCGGCGTCATCGCCCGCGTCCGGCAGGCCGAGGCGCAGACCACCGGTGGCGCGGATGCGCGCAGCCCGGACGACGCCACAGTGGCCCACTGCACGCACCTGCCGCGGTGAGCACCCGCTCGTGCCGCGAGAGCGTGCTCGGCTTCAGGCGGGAGTTGGGGGAGCTGCGACAGGGGCTCGGTCGTCCGACCCCTCCGGCAGGGTGATCGGCGCCGCGATGATCCGGCTGGGCACCACCGGCGCGTCCCGGCCGGTGCCGCGCCGGTTGTCGCCGCCGGAGGATTCCTCGTGGTAGTCCTGCTCTACGTTGACCGACCAGACGTCGTGCGTACTCCCGGTTGCGATGTTCTCGGCGGTGAGCATCGCGGTCAGCATCGAGTGGTCCTGGTTGTTGTAGCGGTGCATGCCGTTGCGGCCCACCGGGTGCACGTTCGGCACCGCCTCGGTCAGCCAGGCGCGGATCACGCCCACGTTGTGCTGGTAGCGCTCGTCGTACACCGGGTAGGCCTTGGGCATGCGCACGACGTAGCCGGCCTCCACCACGCCCTGTCGAACCAACCCCAACCGCTCCAGCTCCGCGGTGGCGAGGGCCACCAGGTCGGCATCCGGCGTACGCCACATCTCGTCGTCCTCGAACACGAAGTACTCCAGGCCCAGGCAGGTGCGGCCGTCCTTGACGAGGTACGGCGACCAGGAGCCGAAGTTCTGGATCCGGCCCACCCGCACTCCCGGGTCGTGCACGTAGATCCAGTTGTCCGGGAACGAGAACTCCGCCGGCACGACCAGGGCGACAGTCAGGAAGTCGCGGTAGCGCAGGTCGGCCGCGCAGGCCAGCACCTCCGGCGGCGCCGGCGGGTGGAGCGCTGTCACCAGCTCCGAGATCGGCATGGACGAGATCACGTGGTCGGCAGCTTCGGTACGCTGCCCGCCCGCGTCGTTGACAGTCACGCTGATCGCCCGCCGGCGGGCCGGGTCGCGGTGCACGGCGGTGACCCAACTGCCTGTGGACACGTGCCCGCCTCGCTCGCGTACCTGCTCGGCGCAGCGCTCCCACATCATCCCGGGCCCGTACTTCGGGTACTGGAACTCCTCGATCAGGCTGGTCACGTCGGTGCGCCGACGCCGGGGCAGCAGCGCGTTGCGGATCGCCGTGGCCAGCGACAGGTTCTTGATCCGCTGCGCGGCCCAGTCGGCCTGCAGCCGGTCCGCCGGCATACCCCAGACCTTCTCGGTGTACGTCTTGAAGAAGATCGAGTACAGCCGCCAGCCGAACCGGGCCGACACCCAGCCCTCGAAGTGCGACTGGTCCCGTGGCGGCCGTAGCCGGGCGCGAGCGTACGAGCCGAGGCAGCGGACCGCCTCCGGCAGACCCAGGTTGCGCAGCGCGTTCACAGCGCTGAGCGGGTAGTTGAACAGGGCGCCCCGGTAGAAGATGCGACTCATTCGGGGCCTGGTCAGGAAGTCCTCGTCCGGCAGGATCTCGTGCCAGAACGCCTCCACCCGGGGCACCTTGGTGAAGAACCGGTGCCCGCCGATGTCGAACCGCCACCCGTCGCGCTCCACGGTTCGACTGATCCCGCCGACCACCTCGTCGGCCTCGAACACCTGCACCGACCGGCCGTGCCGGAGCAGCTCGTACGCCGCGGTGAGCCCGGCCGGCCCCGCACCGATGACCACAGTGCCGTTCTGCTCGCTCATGCTGACGCGCTCCCTGCTCACCGCCATGGTTGAGGCGCGGCGTCCACCCGCTCTGCGCAGAATGTCACACTTAGTGCTAGTTGGTTCCTGCTTCGGTAGGGCGCGCTGCGGCGTACCACGAGAAGAGCGACTCCTCCCGCGCGGCCGGCGGACCGGGGGAGCGGGGAAGCGGGTCGGATGGACCGGTGGCGCAGCGGCGCGGCGACGCTGGCCGGGCGGGCGGTCGTGGCCGGCCGCGGCGCAGCGCGCCTGGCTCGCCGGGTGCCGGCGCCCTGGGCGTACGTCATCGGCCTGTTTCTCGGCACGAAGCTGCTGCTCACAGTGCTCGGGCTGCTGGTCCTGCACGCCTGGGACGGCGTCCCCGGGGCACCGCCGCCGGATGAGGCGTTGATGTGGGCGCAGCAGCGGCAGATCTCCGGGCACCGGTGGATCTCCTTCTGGTTCGCCTGGGACTCGCTGCTCTACCTGCGGCTGAGCACCCTGCCCCTGACCGGGCAGTGGGTGGACTTCGGCTTTCCCCTGCTGTACCCGTTCCTGGCCCGGCCGGTCGGCGTGCTGCTCGGCGGCGACACCGCACTGGCCCTGTTGCTGATCAGCAACGTCGCGTTCCTGCTGGCGCTCTGGTACGGCTACCGGCTGGCGGAGCTGCTGCTCGGCGACGCGTACGCGGCCCGCCGTTTCACCCGGTACCTGGTGCTGCTGCCGACCGCGTTCCTGTTCCAGGCCGCGCTGACCGAGTCGCTCTTCGTCTGCCTCGCGTTGGCCACCTTCTACTACGCCGAGCGACGCCGGTGGCTGCTGGTCGGCGTGGTCGGCTATTTCCTGGCGATGAGCCGGTCCGTCGGCCTGCTCGTGGCGCTGCCGCTGGCCCTGGTGCTGCTCCGGCAGCACGACCGGCGGCTCGGGCCGCGCGCACTGCTCGGCTATCTTCGGCTCGGCTGGCCGTTGCTGCTGCTCCCCGCTGGGTGGTTCACCTTCATGGCGTACTGCCGGTGGCGGGGTGGAGACTGGTTCGCCTACCAGCACGCCCAGCAGACCGGTTGGGGCATCGAGGTACAGAACCCCGTTCCGGTGCTGCTCGACGGGCTGACCGGGGAGCCGCGCGACGCCGCTCGGGCGTGGTTCGCCGTGGCCGTCCTCGCCGTGCTGGTCGCCGGGTTCCGCCGCCGGGAGCTGGCCTACCTGGTGTACGGCGTTCTCATGGTGCTGGTGCCGCTGTCGATGGGCCCACCGGTGTACAAGAGCCTGCTGCGCTATCTGCTCGCCGCCTTCCCGGTGGCGCTGGTGCTGGCCCGCTGGGCCCGCCACGCCACCGTCGACGTGTGGCTCACCGCGGCGCTCGCAGTAATGCAGGGCGTGCTGTTCGTGCTCTGGCTCAGCTACTGGACCCACATGATCATCTGATTGGCGCTGCTGTCGGCCGGGCAAGAGGTACGCGATGACCGAGCCACGGGTACGCCTCGACGACCTGGGCGCCTGGCTGATTAAGGGCAACGCGGACCTGGTCGACCTCGCCGCCCGGTTCGCCAGTGAGCCACTGGTGACGAGCTGGTGTGTACGTCCCGGCTACCGGGCGCGGTTGATGTGCGCCGGGCAGCCGGTGGTCTTCTGGGCCAGCGGCAGCCGGGGCCGCCTGCCGTACGGGGTGTGGGGCGTCGGGCGGGTCACCGGGGCCGCCGAGCCAGGCGCACCGGGGCAACAGTGGTCGGTGCCGCTGGATCTGCCCATCCTCGCCGAACGGGACCGGGTGTCCCGGCGGCTGCTGCGCGCCGATGACCGGCTCGCCGCGCTGGAGGTGTTCCGTCAGCCGCAGGCCGGCAACCCCTCCTACCTGACAGTGGCCCAGTTCGCCGCGCTGCGGACCCACCTGCCGGAGTGAGCGCGGAGGGCGGCCGTGCCTTGCCCGAGGTGCCTGTGCGAGCCTCCTACGAACGTGAGAAGCGCATTGAGTGGAGGCCCGGTGTTCGCCCTGCCGCTGACCGAGGACGTCGAGCTGCGCCCGCTGGACCCGTGGCGGGCCGAGGAGTTCCTCGCCCACCTCGACCGGGCCCGTGAACACATCCAGCCCTGGGTGTCACAGTCCTTCGTCGCCGCTGACCTGCCGTCGGCCCGCGCGGTGTTGCAGCGGTACGCCGACCTCTGGGCCAGTGACAGCGGTGGCATCTGGGGGCTGTGGTGGCGGGGCGCCCTCGTCGGTGGGGTCATGTTCGTGTCGTTCGACGTGACCCGGGGCGTCTGCGAGGTCGGTTGCTGGGTGGAACCGGCGGCGCAGGGCAGGGGCCTGGTCGCCCCGGCGGTGCGCCGCATCGTCGACTGGGCGGTGCGCGAGCGCGGCATCCAGCGGGTGGAGTGGCGGACCAACGCCGACAACATCCGCAGCAAGGCCCTCGCCGACCGGCTCGGCCTGCGCCTCGACGGCACGCTGCGCCAGGTCAGCCCGGGTCCGCACGGTCGGATCGACATTGAGATCTGGTCGGTGCTGGCCGACGAGTGGGCCGCCCGCCACGCACCGTCCACTGACGACAGCGAATAGTTGTCATACCCGCGCGGCACCATGCATCCATGGCCGTCCCCGCGCTCACCCCTCATTCCGACCCGCCGCGTTCCGTGCCGCTGCGTGAGGCGCGCACCCGGTTCAGCCAGCTCGTCGCGCTGGCCGAGCTGACCGACGCGGTCACCGTCGTCACCCGCGACGGCGATCCCCGCCCGGTCGCCGCGATCGTCCCCGCCGCAGCCGCCCGCAGCGGCGCCCAGGCCCGCGCCGACGCCGACCGGCTCGCGACGGTCACCGCCGGCTGGGCCCGCCGCCTCGAGGAGCAGCACCGACGCAGCACACAGCGGCACGCCGCCGAGCTGGGCGCGGTCCGTGCGGCGCTGGCCGAGGCGTGGGCCGAGCTGGACAGCCGGGTCGTCCCGGGCAGCGACCCGACGCTGGCCCGGCTGCGCGCCGCACACGCCGACCTGCTCGCCGGCTGACTCGCGACCGCGTCCGCGTGGCGTTGGCTGCACCAGCTGAGGCGGGTGCCGCGCCGGGTGTGCGGCCGTGTCGTGCCGGCTGACCGGTCCGCGCTGGCGGGCAAGCCGGTCGACGTCCGCGCGGGCCTGCGCTCCGCTGCGGTCGGCGTGCGTGCGGGTCGGCGTGTGCGGGCCGGCGTGCGCGCGGGCCGCCGGTCGTCTGGTCAGCCGGTGGCCGGGTACGCGTGGGTCTCGGTCGCCTTGACCGCCACCCAGACCTGCTGGCCGGGGATCAGCCGCAACTGGGCGGCGGCGGCCGGCGTGACGTCGGCGGCCACCCCGATCGGCCCGTCCAGTTGCACCCGCACGTTGTCACCATGACGCTGGACGCCGGCCACGGTGCCCGCCCAGGTGTTCCGTGGGCTGCCCTCCGGCCGGGCCGGGTGCAGAGCCACCGCGGCCGGGCGGAACGCCACGAACGCTTCGCCGTCCAACCGGTCGGCGACCGTGAGAGTCAGCTCCGGCGACACCCGCACCCCGTGCCCGTCGGCGCGACCCCGGTACAGGTTCAGCCCGACCAGCCGGGCGACGTAGTCGGTGCGCGGGCGGGCGGTGACGCTCGGCCCGTCGCCCTCCTGTACCACCCGGCCACCCTCGACGATGACCAGTCGGTCGGCCAACGCCAGCGCGTCCAGCGGGTCGTGGGTGACCAGCACCGTCGCGCCCGCGTGCGCGGACAGGTGCCGGTGCAGCTCCGCGCGGGTGTCCAGCCGGGTGCGGGCGTCCAGCGCGGCGAGCGGCTCGTCCAACAGCAGCAGCGACGGTGCCACGGCGAGCGCGCGGGCCAGCGCCACCCGTTGCGCCTGACCGCCGGAGAGCTGCCGCGGCTTGCGCTGCGCCTGCGCGTCAAGCCCCACCCGGCCCAGCCACTCCTGAGCCGTGGCGCGGGCGGCCCGGCGCTGGACGCCGTGCCGCCGAGGCCCGAAGGCTACGTTGTCCAATGCGCTGAGGTGCGGGAAGAGCAGGTAGTCCTGGAAGACCACGCCGACCGACCGGCGTTCGGTGGGTACCCAGCCACCGGTCGCCGGGCGGTCCAGGTCGACGCTGTCGAGAGTGACGTGCCCGTCGGTGAGGGGATGCAGCCCGGCCAGCGCCCGTAGCGCGGTGGTCTTGCCGGCGCCGTTCGGGCCGAGTAGCGCCACCACCTCGCCCGGCGCGACCCGCAGCGGCACGTCGAGCCGGAAGACGCCCCGGTCGACGACGAGCCGCGCGTCGAGAAGTCGGTCGCTCATGCGGTGGTCATCCAGCGGTCCCGCAGCGCCACCAGGATGCCCACCGACACGACGAGCAGCACCAGGCTGAGCACGATCGCGGACTCCAGGTCCGTCTCCAACGCCAGGTAGACGGCGAGCGGCATGGTCTGCGTCCGACCGGGGTAGTTGCCGGCGAAGGTGATGGTGGCGCCGAACTCGCCGAGCGCCCGCGCCCAGCAGAGCACCGCCCCGGCGGCCAGACCGGGCGCCACCAGCGGCAGCGTGACATGGGTGAAGGTGGTCCACCGGCTGGCGCCCAACGTCGCCGCAGCCTCCTCGAAGCGGTGGTCGGCGGCGCGGAGCGCACCCTCCACGGCGATCACCAGGAACGGCATGGCGACGAACGCCTCGGCCAGCACGACACCAGTGGTGGTGAAGGGCAGGGTGACGCTGAACGTGCTGTCGAGCCAGCCGCCGAGCAGGCCACGGCGGCCGAAGACCAGCAACAGCGCCACCCCACCGACCACCGGCGGCAGCACCAGCGGCACGGTGACCAGCGCGCGTACCAGCCGACGGCCGGGGAACTCGACCCGGGCCAGCACCCAGGCGAGCGGCACGCCGAGCAGCAGACAGAGCGCGGTGGCCAAGGTGGCGGTCTGCACCGACAGCCGCAGGGCGGTCAACGCGCCCGGCTCGGTGAGCCGCTCCGGCAGGGTCGTCCACGGCGCCCGGATCAGCAGCCCCGCCAACGGCAGGACGAGGAACAGCAACCCCAGCCCGGCGGGGATCAGCAGCGCCGCCGGCACGCGCCCCCGCCGTCGAGGCGTGGCCGGGCGACCGCGGGGTGCGTTGTGGTCGGAGACCTGCCTCACGGGGCCTGGAACCCCGCCTCGGCGAGGACCGCCTGCGCCGGCGCCGAGCGGACGTACGCGACGAATGCCCGTGCGCCGTTGGGATTCGGCGCGTCCTTCAACGCGACGATCGGATAGTCGTTGACCGCCCGCGCCGACTCGGGAAACTCCACGCCGGTCACGTCGGCGCTCGCCGCCCGCGTGTCCGTGCGGTAGACCAGTGCCGCGTCGACCTCGCCGAGCTTCACCTTGGCGAGCGCACCCTTGACGTCGCGCTCCAGGGTGACCGGCGTCAGCGCGACGCCTGCCGCGTCCAGGGCGGTGCGGGCCGCCGCGCCGCAGGGCACCTGACTGGCGCAGAGCGCCACCTTCACACCCGGGCTGGTCAGATCGGCCAGGCCGGCCACTGCCTTCGGGTTACCCCGGGGCACCGCGATCACCAGCTGGTTGCGGGCGAAGACAGACGGCGTGCCGTCGGCATCGCCGGCCTCGACGACAGTGGTCATGTTCGCCGGGGCGGCCGAGGCGAACACGTCCGCCGGCGCGCCCTGGGTGATCTGGTTGGCCAGGGCAGAACTGCCGGCGACGTTGAGGGTCACGCGGCTGCCCGGGTTGGCGGCCTCGAAGTCCTTCCCGATGCGGGTGAACGACTCGGTCAGCGAGGCGGCCGCGAACACGGTCACCGGGCCGGTCACCCTCCCGTCCCCACCGCTGCCGGTTGCCCGGCCGTCGCCCGCGCCGCAGCCGGTCACCGCCAGGCCGGTCGCCACCAGGACGGCCACCGCCTTACGCCTGCTCCGCGCGTTCGTCCGCCCGACTGTCCCCGCGTTCATCTGGCCGACCGTCCGCGCGCCGGGGTGGGTGTGGCCCGCTCCACCACGACGGTGGTCGACTTGATCACCGCAACGGCCACCGAACCGACCCGCAGGTCGAGTTCGTCGACGGCCTCCCGGCTCATCAGTGACACGACCCGGAACGGGCCCGCCTGGATGTCGACCTGGGCCATCACCGTGTCCTTACGGACGTCGACGACGATGCCGCGCAACCGGTTGCGGGCCGAGGAGAACTCGGCGCCCGCGTCCGGGTCGGTTGCTTGAGCGCGAGCGAACGCCGCCAGGTCGACGCCGTCGACAACTCGATGGCCGTGATCGTCGCGCCCGGCCGTCAGGCGCCCGGTGTCCACCCAGCGGCGAATGGTGTCGGCGCTGACGCCGAGGAGGTCGGCGGCCTCCCCGATCCGGTACGTCATCACCCGCTCACCCTAGTGCCCGCATCTGCGAGGGCGGAAGCCAGGAATGGGCAGCAACCGCGTGGATCGGCAGGTGCCCAGCCCTGCAGTTGCGTTTGCCTGCGCTGTCTCAGGACGCCGACGGCTGCCTCGGGCGAGGACGCAAGATAACGCTCGAACCACGAAGTAGTGGTGTCGACGATCGATGAGGCCACTACATCCAGGTTCGAGCACGATCTTGGCGCGGGGCGCGGGGCGCGGGGCGCGGGACGGCCGTCCGCTGCCAGGCGGTCGAAGAGGTCGTTCTCCGGTGAGCCCTTCTCGCGCATCGCCAGG
>NZ_JBEZGJ010000124.1:0-22697 GCF_040649965.1 Micromonospora sp. NPDC048843 | reverse complement strand
CGCTGACCTGCACGGCCGCGTTGAGCCGGATCAACGTCTCGGTCTCGGTGGGGAAGCTCGGGTGTGCCTTCTTCAGCATCGGTGCGACCTTGTCGCCTCAAACCCGTTTCTGCAGGACCAGCCGAGCCCGACGAGGCTTAGACCCACGCTGACCCAGCCAACCGGTGTGAACGCCAGAGTCAGCCCCACGAGGGCACCCGCAACAGCGCAATCCACGGAAATCACCACGCCGGGAATGCCTCGCTGCCATTCAGCGTAATGATTCCGGTAGTCGAGATGCGCGACCTGGTTGCCGTTGATGTACCGGTCGATCCAACCATTGCACCGATAGTAATCGGTGGTCCACAAGAAACTGACTCCGTTTGTGCCAATGCAATAGGAGGTGTACTGCCCGGTCGGATCCGCACCGGCCGGTGCTGGTTGACTCGCGACCCCCCCGATCGCCACGGTCAGTGTGATCAGCATAGCCAGCATAGCTTGTTGGAATTTTCTCATCCCCGCGCTCCCTTGCGTCGGCTCTTGGATCATTCCGGCTAATGACGAATCTCACTGTACCGCCGTCCCGACGAATCCGTCATCACTGCCGAGGCCAATCGCCCGACCCAACTCCGGCATTACCGCTGGTCATGTGGGTAATGCAATTTTCTCAAATTTTGGCGTCCTGCGCGCTTCGCGACCCCAGAGCGTGTCGGGAATGCCTCTCTTGTCATGAAATTCTGCGGAGTTGCCGCTGCCCGGCGGGACTTCCGCGGCCAGGTCTCGGGGGCCCGGACCCGGCCCGGATGGCGATCCAACTCTCTGGGTCCGCTCGTTGTCGGTGGTCGCCGTTAGGCTCGCCGGCGTGGGTGTGCACCGACTCGATCGGGCCCAGGCGCGGCGGATCGCCATCCGGGCCCAGCTGCTGGCCGCTCCGCGTCCGACCGACCTGCTGACCGTGGTCCGCCAGCTGACCCTGGTGCAGATCGACCCGACCGCCGCCGTCGCCCCCAGCGCCGACCTCGTCTGCTGGAGCCGGCTCGGCTCGTCGTACCAGCCCACCCAGATGCGCGAGGCCCTCGAACAACACCGGACGCTCTTCGAGCACCAGGCGATGGTGCGACCGATGGACGACCTGGGGCTCTTCCTCGCGGCGATGGCGGCGTCGCCCGGTCACGAGCGCCACCGCGAGTGGCTGCGCGCCAACGACTCGTTCCGGCGGGACGTGCTCGACCTGCTCGGCCGTTCCGGTCCGCTGCTCTCCCGCGACATCCCGGACACGAGCGCCGTGCCGTGGCCGTCGTCGGGCTGGACAAACAACCGCAACGTCACCCAGATGCTGGAGTTCCTGGTCCTGGGCGGCGAGGCCGCGATCGCCGGGCGTCAGGGCCGACAGCGGCTCTGGGACGTGGCCGACCGGGTCTACCCAGCCGGCACACCCGTCGTCGAGCTGGAGCAGGCGCGCCGACTCCGTAACGAGCGACGGCTGCGGGCGCTGGGCATCGCTCGGGCGAAGGCGGTGGTCGTGCCCGGCGAGCCGGCCGAGGTCGGCGACGCCGGCGAGCCCGCGGTGATCGAGGGCGTCGCGGGGGAGTGGCGGGTGGACCAGGCCGCGCTCGGGCAGCCCTTCACCGGGCGTACGGCGCTGCTGTCGCCGTTCGACCGGCTGGTGCACGACCGGGTCCGCCTCGCGGACCTCTTCGAGTACGAGTACGTGCTGGAGATGTACAAGCCCAGGGCAAGTCGACGGTGGGGCTACTTCGCGTTGCCGATCCTGCACGGTGATCGGCTGGTCGGAAAGGTGGACGCCACGGCCGAGCGTCGGCGCGGCACGCTCACCGTGCACGCCGTTCACGAGGACGTGCCCTTCACCCCGGAGGTGACCCGGGCCGTGCACGAGGAGCTGCACGACCTTGCGTCCTGGCTCACGCTGACCGTCGAGCGCCCGCGCTGACGGATGCTCGCCGAGGCCCCCGCGCCCCGACGAGCACCCGTCCTGCCTAGGCGATGCGGCGAACCCGACGCACAGCCAGGTAGACCAACAGCAGGGCGAGGGCGACGAAGATGCCCGTCTCGATGCCCTGGAACAGCCAGAACCGATCCGCCGGCTGGTACAGCTCCCAGTTGTACGCGCCCGGCTTGAGGCCCAGTTCGGCGCCGCAGACACGGCCGTCCGGGCCCTTGCCACCCGGCGGGCACTGGATCCGGGTGTCCTCCGCCACCATCGCCCCGTCGGCGTTACGGATGCCCACGGAGAGGACCCAGTCGCCCCGGTTCCCCTCCGGTATCCCGCCCCCGTCGATCGGGAATGTCTGGGTGCGGGCCGGCTGGTAGTGCGGTCGGGCCAGGACGGCGATTGCCGCCCGAACGCCGATGAACCCGGCGAGGGTGATGCCCATGGCAGGCAGCATCCGTTTCCACACGGTGCCGGCGAAGATGCCGAGCGCCACGGCGAAGAGGGTGTAACCGATCGGGACGACACCCTGCAGGTCGAAGACGATCAGACCGAACCGGCCCTCGCGCGCGGTCTGGGTGAGCGGCTCGACCCACCAGGACATGCCCAGCCCGTAGCCGACCGCGAGGACCAGCACGCCCGCGCCGACCAGGCCGAACTTCACAAGGGCCCACCGGTTCCGGCCGACACCCTGGGTCCAGACGAACCGGTGCGTGCCCTGCTCGACCTCGCGGGCGACCAGCGGGGCTCCCCAGAACAGACCGACAAGCACCGGCAGGGTGATCAGGAGTACGGCCAGCAGGTTGAGGTTGCCGTACTGGTTGGTGAAGCGGTGGAAGCCCGCATCGCACGTCTCGCGGGTCGTCTGCGCCACATCGGCACGGGCGAGCTGGTTGACGCAGTCCGTCAGCCCAAGGTCGGCGAAGGTGTTCCGCATCGACAAACCGATCGGCACCAGCACGGCGGCCAGCACCGCGAACCCCAGCACGGTGTAGAGCGCCTGCTTGCGGTGTTGCCGCCAGGTCAACCAGATCATGCCGCTACCCCCCACTCGCTGTGATTGGTCTTCGTGGTGCCGTCGGCCAGATAGGCCAGCACGACGTCCTCCAGGCTGACCTCGCGGACCGTCCAGGCCGGATCGGTGACCGGCCCGTCGGTGCGGACCAGCAACGTGGACTGCCGATCGGTGTGGCTGGCCCGGACCACTGCGGCGACGCCCCCGATTGCGCCGCCGTCGTGGCGCGGCCCGACGAGTTGCCGGTGCTCGGCGACTAGGTCGTCGACCGCGCCGGTGAGCTGCACCTGGGAGGCGTTGAGCACGATCAGGTAGTCGCAGACCCGTTCCAGGTCGGCCAGCAGGTGCGAGGAGAGCAGGACTGTGGTGCCCGACTCCGCGACGCTGCCCATCAACGACTGGAGGAACTCCCGTCGAGCCAATGGGTCGAGGCTGGCGACCGGTTCGTCGAGCAGCAGCAGCCGCGGCTGCTTCGCCAGTGCCAGGGCAAGCGCCACCTGGGCCCGTTGACCGCCGGAGAGCTTGCCGACCGGCTTGTCCGGCGGGATGCCGAGCTGTGCCAGCCGCTGGCGGGCCAACGCCGCGTCCCACCGCTTGTTCAGCTTGCCGCCGGCGACGACCAACTCGGACGCCGTGAAGTCCCGGTACAGCGGGGTGTCCTGGGCGACGAAGCCGATGTCGGCCAGGCCCTCCGTGTCACCGTAGGGGGACCGGCCGAACACCCGGACCGCGCCCGCGTCGGGCTTGAGCAGCCCGACGGCCAGGTGCAACAGCGTGCTCTTGCCCGCGCCGTTCGGCCCGACCAACGCGGCGATCCGGCCGGCCGGCAGATGCAGCGAGCAGTCCCGTAACGCCCAGGTGCTGCCGTACCGCTTGCCGAGCCGGTCTGCTTCCAAGACCATGTCCATCCGTTGTCCTCTCGTTCCGCTCATGCGTTCTCCTTGTGCGGGGCGTCGTCGGCGAGGGTGGCGCGCAGCGTCGTCTCCACCAGGGCGATGACGTCCTCGGCCGTGAGGCCGGCAACTTGCGCCCGGTGCAGCCAGGCGACCAGGTCGTCGCGTAGCTCGGCCTGGTTGGGCAGCGACGCGCTGGCCAGGGTGCGCTGGACGAACGTGCCCACCCCGGGTCGGCCGCCGACCAGACCCTCGATCTCCAACTCCCGGTACGCCTTCAGCACCGTGTTCGGGTTGATCGCCAGGGATTGCGCGACGTCCCGGACCTTCGGCAACTGGTCGCCCGGTGTCAGCAGGCCAACTCGCAGCGCCTGTTTCACCTGCTGCACGAGCTGCATGTAGGTGTTCACCTTCGACCGGCTGTCCAGTACGAACTCGATCACTCCCGATGATCCTTCCTGTTGTCCTACGACAGTAGGACTAATAGACAGCTTCATCGGTGACCCACCCGCTGTCAAGCCCGCTGCGGCAGGTTCTGTCCGGGCACGGCGCGTCACGGCCGGCGCGCCGCGTGCTGTCCGGCTGGCGCAGCAGGTCCTGCCCGGCGCGGCGGGCGGATCCCGTTGGCACCGGCAGGCCACCGGTTGGCACCCAAGGGTCAGCCCGACGGGAAGGGACCGGCAGCGATCCGCGTGGACGGGGAGGTGTTCGATGGTCACCAACGAACTGACGACGTCGAGGGCGACTCCACTGCAGGCCGCTCGCGCCCGGGGCCGCGTACGCGGGCGGTTGATCCTGCTCGGCCCGGCGTTCGTCGCCGCCGTCGCCTACGTCGACCCCGGTAACTTCGCCACCAACTCCGCCGCCGGTGCCCGCTACGGCTACCTGCTGGTCTGGGTCGTGGTGGTGGCCAACCTGATGGCGATGCTGGTGCAGACGCTCACCGCGAAGCTGGGTCTGGCCACCGGGCGCAGCCTTCCCGAGCTGTGCCGGGAACGCCTACCCCGGCCGGTGAACCGGGTGATGTGGGTCCAGGCCGAGTTGGTCGCCATGGCCACCGACCTGGCCGAGGTGATCGGTGGCGCGGTCGCCCTGTACCTGCTCTTCGGCATCCCTCTGCTGCCCGGCGGGATCATCATCGGCACCGCCGCGTTCGCCGTGCTCGCCCTGCGCTCACGCGGGTACCGCGCCTTCGAGGTCGCCATCGCCGTCCTGCTCGGGGTGATCGTGCTGGCCTTCGCCGCCAACCTGCTCGCCTCCGGCTCCGATCCCGGCTCGGCCATGGCCGGCATGGTGCCGCGCCTACAGGGCACTGACAGCGTGCTGTTGGCCGCCGGCATCCTCGGCGCGACAGTCATGCCGCACGTCATCTACGTGCACTCCGCGCTCACCCGCGACCGCATTCCCGCCGCCGACGACACCGAGCGTCGGATCCTGTTCCGCGGCCAGCGCACCGACGTGCTGCTCGCCCTGAGCGCGGCCGGCGCGGTCAACCTCGCCATGCTGCTGATCGCCGCGGCCAGCTTCCGGGGCGGCGGTCCGGGCGGTGCGGACAGCCTGGAAGGGGTGCACGCCGGGCTCGGCCAGACCATCGGGACCGCCGCCGCGTTCGGCTTCGCCGTCGCCCTGCTGGTCTCGGGGCTCGCCTCCACGAGCGTCGGGACCTACGCCGGAGAGGTGATCATGCAGGGTTTCCTGCGTCGGCGGGTACCGCTGCTGCTGCGTCGGCTGGTCACCCTGCTGCCCGCCCTGGCAGTGCTCGCCATCGGCCTCGACCCGACCCGGGCGCTCGTGCTGTCGCAGGTCATCCTCAGCTTCGGCATCCCGTTCGCGCTGATCCCGGTGGTCGCCTTCACCCGCCGACGTGACCTGATGGGCAACCTGGTCAACCATCCGCTCACCACCGCCGCCGCGTCAGTGGTGGCAGTGCTGGTGGTCGCGCTCAACGCGTTCCTCCTCTGGCAGGTCGTCGCCGGCTGAGCCGGCCGGTCGGCGTCGCCGGCTGAGCCGGCCGGTCGGCGTTGCCGGTTGAGCCGGCCGGTCGGCGTCGCCGGTTGAGCCGGCTGGGCCAGCGGGGCGGGTGTGATCAGGTGCGACGTCCCTCGTCGCGGGCCGGGATCTCCTGGCGCTGTTCGAGGGCGTCCGCCGGGTTGGCGTCGGCAGGCAGCGACGTCACCTCCTCGAGCGTGCCCGCCGGGAAGGCGCCCTGCTCGGCCAGGTCGGCCTCGGACGCCTCCGGGTCCACGTCACCCGACACCCGGTCCGGCGGCCCGACGTCGAACGCGTCCTGTCGTTGTTCCAGGGCATCCGCCTCCGGCGGAGGGAACGTGTTGCCCTGTTCATCCCGGTATGTGCTCATCGGAGCCTCCCACCCGGCGGGTGTCGACATGCCGCCGGGCCGCTGCCTACCCGCCACCGCCGCAGTCAGGCCGCCACGCCGGGTCAAGATCTGGGCAGTTTCCGGGAAGGTGCTGCCTCCGCAGCGGTGGAGGCAGCACCTTCCCGGTAGTCGCGCGGATCTAGAGAGGGTCTGGCGTCACGCCCGGCGGCAGTGGCCCGCTGCCGGATTCCGTACCGTGGTGGGCGTCCCCAGGTCGACCGGCATCGGGCCGCCCGAGCAGGCCAACATGCCCACCTGGCCGCCGGCGAGGATGGGCGCCGACGCCGTACCGGTTATCGTCAGCCGCCCGGCCATCCGCGCCCCCACGATCGTGACGTGGTCGGTGGTGCCGGTCAGCGCCACCGCGCCGCGTACCTCGGTGTTCAGCACCTCGACGGCGGTGGCGCGGGACGCCGTCAGGTTTCCGGCGATCGAGGAGCCCTGGGCGACCAGGGCGGCGCCCGGCGAGACGGTGACCGGGCCGGTCACGGTGGCCGCGCGCAGACAGGTGACACCGGCGGTGACGGCCAGCGGGCCGGCGTATTGGCCAGTGACCACCGTGGTGCAGGCCGGTGGTGGCGGGATCAGCGTGGCCACGAACGCGCGGGCCGGCCCGATGTTGCCGACGGCGTCGATACCCCGGTACTCGACGCGGTGCCGGCCGTACCCGGGAGACCGCTCGGCGAACGGGGACACGGAGAGGCCGCCCGAGCCGAGGTTGCCGTAGACCAGGCCGTCCACGTCGGTGCCGGTGGCGGAGAACAGGAACGGCGATCGGGCGTCGGTGGGCCAACCGTAGTAGTTGTGCCACCCGTCGCCGTCGAGCCGGAACTCCGAGGTGACCTGGCCGGCGCCGTCGTCGGTGCCGGTCAACCCCATGGTGAACGGGCCGTTGTACACGTACTCGGTGGGTCGGCCGGGCCGGGTGACGGCGAGCAGCGGCTCGGAGAGGGCGTACGCCACCTCCGGCCGCGTCGCGTCGACCGTCCAGGTGCGGGTCACCGCCCTCCCGGTGCCCGGATCGGTGACCCGGGCGGTCAGCCGGTGGGTACCCCGCGACAGGCGCAGGGTGCTCAGGTCCACGTCCCGGTCGGTGCCGGTGTCGGCCACCGGCCGGGCGTCGAGCGTCCAGCGCACGCGTGGCACCCGATCGGTGGGCTGGTTGGTCTCCACGTACACCACGTCCTGCGCGCCGACCGGCCGGTCGGTAGCGGTGGAGGCGGTGATCGCCAGCGGCGACGCCACCGCCGGGGTACGCAGCGCGGTGTCCACGGTCCAGGTGCGGGTCCGGGTCAGCGCCGGTGAGCTGCGGATCGCCGGGTCGCGGACGAACTCCGTCGGGTCGGTCACCGTGGCGGTCACCGTGTGCCGGCCGGGGGAGAGCCGTAGTTTCCGCAGGTCCAGGTGGCGGGCGTTGCCGGTGCGCGGCACCGCAGTGCCGTCCACCGACCACGTCACTGTCAGCGCGTGGCTCACCGGGTGCACGGTGTCCACCCAGAGCAGTCGGTCCGCGCCAACCGCTTGATCGGTGGCCGTGCCGCCCTGCACGATGCCGACCCGGGCGGCGATCCGTTCGGTCATCCGCTCCCGTCCGACCTGGTCGAAGTAGAAGCCCAGTGACTTCATCATCGAGTGCCGGCTCGGTCGCCACACGCCACGCTGGAGGTACAGGCCGCCCTCGTAGCGGCCGATCGTCCCGCCCGACTCGCTCGGCTCACCCAGCCAGCGCCACCACTTGGCCCGGGTGTCGCGCATCTGCTCCTCGGTCAGCACTGTGTGGTGCACCGAGTCCGGTTCGGACCCGCTGTAGGTGTCGCCCGGCACCCCACGGCCGTAGTAGTCGTACTCGTCCTGCAAGCCACCGAGCGAGTGCCCCAGCTCGTGCGGGCTGATCAGCGCGGAGAGCGCGTTGCCGCCGGAGGCGGTGGCGTTGCTGCCGCCGGCCCCGCCGTAGGTGCCGCTGTTGGCCAGCGCGATCAACTGCCGGTTGCCGGGGTTGGTGCCGACGGCCAGGTCGGCGTACTCGTTCGCGGCGGTGCCGTCGACGGTGAGCAGGCGTTGCACGCTCGCCGGGTTGCAACCACCCCAGAAGCCCATGCCCAGCGCTGTGTCGCGTCGCGGCGCGGACAGGCCGGGGTCGCAGTCCACCCCGGACTCCGCCGAGACGATCTCCACCGCGTAGACGTTGAAGTAGCTGCGGTAGGACTTGAACGGCTCGATCGTCCACAGGGTGTTGAGGTGCCGGTCCACGTGTGCTCGGAAGGTGGGCAGGTCGGCCTCGGTGTAACCGTCGCCCAGCAGCACCAGGTTGAACCGCGTCGTCGGGGCACCGGTGACCTGGATCGGCACCACTGTGGCGCTGGCCACCGGCCCGGCGGCCGGTGTGGCGGCGGCCGGCGTGGCGACCGCCAGTCCCGCCGCGACGAGCGCCGCGACACACAACCCCGCTCTGATCCGCACTCTGCGCCCCTTCCATCGCCGGTCGGCCTGTCGGCGCCGGGTGCCGGACCCGGCGGTGGCGCCGTCGTCCGGGCCTGCCGTGACAGTGGACATCTCGGACCGTACCGGTCTGCGCACCAACAGGTAACCCTCGGCGGTCTTCGATCGACGTCGGGGCCGGTCACACCCCAAGGAGTGCGGCCACCGCCGCGGCGGTGTCGGGGTGCCCGTTCAGCAGGGCTGACATCGCGGATCGGTCAGTGGGCGGATCGGGCAACTGTTGCCACCCGCCCGGGCAGCCGAGCAGCGCGGCGACAGCGTCGACCGGCTCCGGATGGGCGGCGAGCAGCGTACCGACCGATCGCTGCGGCGCGGCGACGGTGAGCGTCCGGTCGGGTGACGAGGGTGCCACCCACGGCGGCACCCAGGAATCCAACTCGGGCAGCGCGGTCGGGAAGGTGCGCCCCGCCTCGCGGACCAGCAGCGGGACCAGCTCCGGCCCCTGATCCCGCAGGGTCGAGATCAGGGTGGGCAGCCAGGGCAGCAGGACCGGGTCGGGCAGCCGGGCGAAGGCGTTCGACATCGTCTCGACGACGAACGGCGCCAGCCCGGGCACCGGCTCCAGCGCGTGCACGAAGCCGGCCAGATACTGCGGGAAGGCGGGCAGCACCAGCGGATTGGCCAGCAGTTCGGCGCACCGGGCCCGCAGTTCGGCCAGCGGCAGCAGCCCGAGCTGGTGCTGACCCGCCCAGAGTAGGGCGACTTTCGGCGGCGCCGTCGGGTGCGCCTGTGCCACCGCCAGCTCCAACTGCGACCGGTCGCAACCCAGCGACAGGGCGAGGCCTTCCATGGAGAACAGGAAGCCGAGCATCGCGGCGACCTGCCGTACCTCCGTCTCCTCGGCGGCGATGGCGGTCGGCAGCAGGGTGCAGTAGTGGGCGTATCCGGTGGTCACGAACGCCTCGCACCAGGCGGGCAGGGTCGGCGAGGTGGCCCGGTAGTGGGCCAGCAGGCGACGGACGCGGCGAAGGACGTCCGGGGCGTCGTCGACGGTGCGCTCGGCGGCGAGCAGGTCGACCGCCCGGGCGCCCAACTCGTCGACCAGCCGTGGGCTGTCGAGCAGCCGGATGGCGTCCTCGACGGCGGTGAGCGCACCGGCGGCGGTGGCGGCGGGGCCGCGTACCGCCCGGCGCAGCCGCTGCTCCAGGACCTGCTCGACGGTCACCCCCTCGTAGCCCAGCTCGATCAGCGCGCGCTGGTTGCGGCCGAGTGCCAGGTCCCAGCTCTCCTGGATCGAGCGGTGCCCGAGCCGACGCTCACCCATGATCGGACGGACCGCGTCCGGGGGCAGCAGGTGCCGAAGGATCCACAGAAGGTCCGAGCAGCGGGCCAGCTCCGGCTGGCCGGCCAGATCCAGCAGCGCCCGCTGGACGGTTCGCTTCTCCAGGGCCAGGCCGAGCGGCTGAAGCCGGTCGAGCACGTCGCGGGCCAACGGCGGAAGGGCGTCGTAGCCGACCTGACCGAGCCGGTCGCCGCCCAGCAGGATCTCGCAGAGCCGCCGGACGTCGCGCCGGCCCGGCACCACGTCCTTCTCGATGCAGGTGACAGCCGCGTCGGCGAAGTCGTAGGGGGTGGGTCGGGCCCGGTTGCGCAGCCCGGCCAGCAGAACCGAGGTCTCGAAGACGGCGATCGCGTCGGCGGTGCTGGCCAGGTACCCGTTACGCCGGGCCAACCGGACGATGTCGACGCACCAGCCGCGCAGCTCCGCCTCGTCCAGGCCGTTCAGGTCGGGCGGCGCGGCGAGGAAGCCGGTGAGCCGGTCGCTGACCGGCCCGGCGGCCTGAGAAGGTGCCGCTGGGGCCTGGCCCTGCCGCCTCCGGGTGGTCGAGGTGCGCTGGCCGTCGAGCCGGTACGGGGACAGCCCGTGCCTGCTCACCGCCTTCGTCCAGGTCGCTGCCGCGATCGACACAGAGCCGGGCGCCAGGCCGAACTGCGTTTCGATAGCGGAATGGCTGGACGGGATGAGCCCGTACCGCCAGCGGGTACCGGTGCGCGGGGTGATCTCGAAATCGTCGGCCGTGGCGCCCAACCCGAACTGCTCGACCCGGCTGGCGGCATGGAACGCGCCACAGACATAGAGGCAGTCGGTCGGATCGACACCGGAGGTGGCCAGGTGCTGACGCATCCGCGTCCACATGTACCGCTCGCGGTCCTCGTCACGGTCCAGCCGGTCGGAGCCGGCCGGGCGTAGCCGCCGGAACAGGCTGCCGATCAGCACCATCACCTGCCGGTAGGTGTCGTGGTCGGCGTCAGCCAGCGGGCGTTCGATGTACTGGTCCCACCACTCCGACCAGTGCCGCACCTTGCCGTGGTGCAGCAGGTACGCCTCCAACTCCGCGAACCGGGGTCGCAGGTCACCGATCTCCACCCCGACGGCGTCGCCGTGCAGCGCGGACTCCTCGCCCGTGACCGCAGCCGTCGCCACGTCCCCGCCTTCGGCAGCCGGGCCCGCGTCGGAGGCCGGCTGGGCCCTCGGTGACCACTGGAAGACGTGGTCGGTGGAGCGGTCCACCAGGACCAGCTCCACGCCCGGGGTCTCCAGCGCGTACGCGATGGCCTGGTATTCCGCCGACGCCTCGGTTACCGGCGCGACGACGCTGAGCGGCCCCCAGTCGGCGGGGAAGCCGGACAGCTCCGAGGCGAACGCCTGCACCGCTACCGGGAGGCGGCAGTTGCGCAGCTCCCCGAGCAGGGGCTGGAGGTCCTCGCACAACTCGAG
Source organism: Micromonospora sp. NPDC048843 (assembly GCF_040649965.1). Taxonomy (NCBI): domain Bacteria; kingdom Bacillati; phylum Actinomycetota; class Actinomycetes; order Micromonosporales; family Micromonosporaceae; genus Micromonospora; species Micromonospora sp. NPDC048843. Next base: position 11,261 of record NZ_JBEZGJ010000124.1, on the reverse strand, counting down.
GTAGATCACCCGGGGTTGCTTGACCCGCAGCCGGCGCACCATGGCGAGCGCGGAGGCCGGCGAGTGGTGGCAGACCGGGAATATCTCCAGCCGCTCGCCGAGTGCGCGGTCGACGTCCTCGACCATCCCGGAGAGGATCGCGCCGAGCGCGTCGGGGCTGCCCGCGAACGCGGCGGCCGCGTCGGTGAGCTGCTCGCGCAGCGCGCCGAAGGCACCGGCGACGGTGGGTGCGGTCACGACAGGGACGCGATCGCCTGGCGACCGCCGTCGAGGAAGCCCGCCCATCCGTCGTCGTCCTTGCGTGCCCGCGGCTCGACCACACCGTGCAGGTACTTGTTGAGGATCGCCAGGTCCTCCGGGCTGCGGCGGGCCAGCGAGCCGACCAGCGACCCGGCGAGGGTCGCGGCGCGCAGTGTGCGGTCGCCGAAGAATTGGCTGTGCAGGATGGCGTCCTCCAGAACACCGATCTGCTCAGCGGTGGACAGCGCCGATTCCAGCTTCTCGTCGTCACTGGTCGCCGAGGCGGCGCCGGCTCGCAGGTCGGCGAAGCTCTGCAACAGGATGTCCAGCAGGGTGGGCGGCACATCCAGCTCGATACGGTGCCGGCGCAGCAGCTCCTCGGTGCGGAAACGGACGATCTCGGCCTCGCTGCGCTTGTTTGTCACCACCGGTATGCGGACGAAGTTGAACCGTCGCTTGAGCGCCGAGGAGAGGTCGTTGACGCCCCGGTCGCGGCTGTTCGCCGTCGCGATGATCGAGAAGCCGGGCTGGGCGAAGACGATGTTGTCCTGGTCCAGTTCGGGGATGGCGACGTACTTCTCGGACAGGATCGAGATCAGCGCGTCCTGGACGTCGCTGGTGGAGCGGGTCAGCTCCTCGAAGCGGCCGACCACGCCGCGCTCCATCGCCGTCATGATCGGTGACGGGATCATCGACTCCCGGGACTGCCCCTTGGCGATCACCATGGACACGTTCCACGAGTACTTGATGTGGTCCTCGGTAGTGCCGGCGGTGCCCTGCACGACCAGGGTCGAGTTGCGGCAGATCGCGGCGGCCAGCAGCTCGGCCAGCCAACTCTTGCCGGTGCCGGGGTCGCCGATCAGCAGCAGCCCACGATCCGAGGCAAGGGTGACGATGGCGCGTTCGACGAAACTGCGGTCGCCGAACCACTTCTGCGGGATCTCCCGGGACAGGCCGTCGGCCCGTTCCGAGCCGAGGACGAACAGCCGGACCATGCGCGGGCTCAGGCGCCACGAGAACGGCTTCGGGCCGGTGTCGACCGACTCGAGGAAATCCAGCTCGTCGGCGTACGTGACCTCGGCGGGGGCGCGCAGCATCTCGGACATGAGGGATGGGTCTCCTAGGTGAGGAAGTTCTTCAGCTCGACGACGAGCTTGCGGATGTGGCCGGAGATGACCGGGGTGCCCTGGTCTTTGAGGCGCTGCCGAAACCAGGGGTTGACGCTCTGTTGCCCGGAACTGCTGACCGAGCCGACCGGGATGACCCGTGCACCGGAGCGGTGGACGGCCTGCAGACCGTCGAAGACCGCCTGGTTGTTTGCCTCGTAGAAGTCGGAGATCCACACCAGCACCGTGTTCTTCGGCTCGGCGATCTTCGGCCGTGCCAGCGCCAGCGCTGCCGTGCCGTCGGTGCCGCCCCCCAACCGGGTACGCAGCAACACCTCGAACGGGTCGTGCACCCACGGGGTGAGATCCAGTGCCCGGGTGTCGTAGGCCACCAGATGCACGTCCACCTTCGGCAGCCCGGCGAAGATCGACGCGAGGATCGTGCAGTTGACCATCGAGTCGACCATGGAGCCGGACTGGTCGACCACGACGATGAGCCGAGCCGGGGTGGTGCGCCGGGCGGTGTGTCGGTAGTAGAGCCGATCGACGTAGAGTCGCTCGTCCTCCGGGCTCCAGTTGGTCAGGTTCTGCCAGATGGTGCGGTCGAGGTCCAGGTTGCGGAACACCCGCTTGGGTGGCACCGAGCGGTCCAGGGCCCCCACACTGGTCTGCTGCACCTGCGTCCGGAGCGCTTCGGCGACCTCGTCGACGAAGCGCCGGATCAGCGACTTGGCGTTGGCCAGGGCCACTCCGGAGAGGTTGGCCTTGTCGCGTAGCAGTTGCTCGATCAGTGACATGCTCGGGGTCAGCCTGCTGGCCAGCGCCGGGTTCGCCAACACCTCCCGCAGGTGCATCCGCCGGACCAGGTCGCCCTCCAGCCCTCCCAGGGTGGCAGCCAGTTCGCCGCCCTGGCGGCGTAGGTCGCCGGGCTCGCACCCGAGGGCCTGCTCGAACCAGCCGGCGTCGGACTGCCAACGGGCCAGTTGGGTGGCGCTGACCGGACCAGAGCCGGTGGCGAAGACGTTGAGCAGCACCTTCGACACCAGCGCGGCCCGGCGTACCTCGGCCGCACCGGGACGGTAGGCCGGCCCGTCGTCGTCCGGCTGGGCGCCGTCGGGGGTGAGCAGCCCGCGTAGCTCGGCGGTGAGCGCCGGGAAGCGTTGCACGATGGTGTCCACCGAGACCGCCGGGTCCAGCAGTGCGGCCGGCAGATCGAGGTCGTCGACCACGGCCATGCTCGCCGACTCCAGGCTGGGTTGCTCGTCTCTGTCGAACAGGCGGGACAGCAATCGCCAGTAGAGAACCTGGCGGCGATTGGCGTCAGCGAGCCCGCTGGTGGGGATGGGCGCGTTCATCGGCGCAGCAACCGTCCCGCGCGCTCGCGCAACACGGCCACGGCGTCGCCCGTCCGGGCCTCCTCCTTGGCGATCTTCGGATCCGTGACGCCGCACGCCCAGTCGCCGTTGTGCGCCTGCACGACCCGCCGCTTCACAGTGGTGGACACGGCCAACGGCTGGAGCTGCCACTGACAGTCGTCCCAGCGCAGCAGGCCCAGCATGGCCGACGCGGCGCCGAGCAGGTCGGCGTTGAGCGGACCGGCGGCCGGCAACCGGTCGACGGCCAGCGAAATCCGTTCGCCGTCCACCTCGACGGCGAGCCCGCCGTCGTCGTCGCGCACCGGGGCGCCCTCGATGAGGACCGGCTCGGCGATGCTCGCCGGGTGCCGGTCCAGCGGAGCGGTCGCTGCCGTACTCGCCGCGGGCAACACCACCCGGGCGGTGGCGAACGGGTCGGCAGGCTCGTCGAGCCGGACCCGATCGTCTGCCCAGCCCAGGTCGCCGCCGTGCAGCGGCAGGTCGGTAACTGTCAGCGCCCGCCGCTCGGCCAACGCGGTGAGTAGCGTCGGGTGCCCCGACAGCAGTCGCCAGACCGCCGGACCGATGATGGTGTCCACCTTCGCGGCGGCGACCGCGGCGCGCACCAACCGCGTCGGCCCGCCGCCTGCCGGTTCCAGGATGGCGTGCAACTGGACCTGCACTGCCGTGTCGTGGGTGTGCACGTCCACGCCGAGCGGCAGCAGCCGCCCGGACACCAGTGGCGCTTCCTCGGGCGGCGGCACGCCCTCGGTGAGCAGCACGCCGCGGGCCCAGAGATCGGCCCACCGGCGGGCCGGCACCTCGGTCATGGTGGCGATCGGCACGCAGGCCCGCAGCTCCGCGGCGAAACCGTCGAGCAGCACCGCGATGCGGCGAAGCTCCGGAACGGCCAGTGTCGCCTCGATCACTGTGGCGGCGGCGGAGAGTAGCTCGTCGTCGACGCCGTGCCAGCCGGTGACCGCCACCTCGTGCCACCACGCCCGCGCCCCGGCCAGGGCGGACGGCGTCTCGGCGGGCCGGACGCCCGGCGCCGTCCATGGTGACCGGGCCCGGCCCAGCGCGGTGTCGAGCTGCCCGAGCAGGGCGTCGTGCGCCGCGCCGAACAACGCCGAACGCGCCCCGGCGAGCGCGGCGATGTGCTCCGGGGTGACCGACCCGGCGATGACCGCGTCGACCGCGGCGGCCACCGGGTCGGCGAGCGGGGTGCCGGCCAGCGCGCTGGCGAACGCGGCAAGCGCCGTCGCGCCGCGCTCGCCGACCCGGCCGAAGCCGCCCGCGAGCGCGTCGTCGAAGCCGGCGACCACCTCGAGCGTGTCGACCAACCCGGCCGGAACCTCGCGCAGCTGTGCGACCTGGACGCCGCGCATCAGCGGCCCGCCCCGGTGGCTGGGAACCAGTGCAGCTCGGGCAGCGTGGCCGTACTGCCCGGCAGCTCCAGATAGGACAGGTGGCGCAGGAAGCGACTGAACACCACCGCCGCCGAGGCTGGCTCGGGTTGGCCGTTCAGCCGGGCCAGCAGGTCGGTGCCGCCGGACACCCCGTCGCCGACGTCGACCCGGAGGTAACGGGCGACCCGGTCGACACCGTATTGGAGCAGAGCCTCATCGGTGAGCGCCTGCAGGTGCTTGCACGGGGCGCCGCGCAGACCGCCGCAGGGCCGGTTGTTGTTGGTGCTGCACTGGTACGCGTGGGTGCCGGCGGCGACCGACGAGACGTAGACCCGCTCGACGTCCGACCCGCTGGAGACAACGCCCTGCAACCGTCCGTCGGCAAGCTCGACGAAGGGCACCTTGGTCAGCTTGCGAGGCCGTGCGGGTGGCACCACCGCCAGCACGCTGCGCCGTCGCCATCCGGCGCTGTCGGCGTCCGTCACGTCACGCCCTCCCACCATCGAATCCCCAGGGTGATGCGCATGTCGGCCCCTCCCGGCGCCGCTGCGACGACACGATCATGGACCACGGGTACGACAGGTTCGGCGGCGGTGCCCGACGCAGCGCGGACCCGTGGACCGCTCGGCGCAGCCAGCTCGGCGTTCGGCTCGCGCCAGTGCCGGGGTCGACCCAGCCAGGCCAATGCATCGCTCATCATCTATGGACTTGTCCGGGCGTGGTCGTCGTTTTCGGCGGACGGCGTACCACCGACGGTCCCGGGCTACCTTCGAGGAGAGGGATCAACAATGCGATGGAACGCACGACGGGCCGCCGCCGGGGCCTTCGGGCTCGTCCTCGGCGCCGCGCTGGCACTAACCCAGGTCGCACCCGCTCAGGCCGAGTCGAACGGTGGCGTACGCGTGATGCCACTCGGTGACTCGATCACCGACGGGTTCAACGTGCCCGGCGGGTACCGGATCAACCTGTGGCAGCGGCTGGCTGGCGGCGGCTACACGGTCGACTTCGTCGGTTCCGGGTTCAACGGGCCGGCCAGCCTCGGTGACCACGACCACGAGGGCCACTCCGGTTGGCGCATCGACCAGCTCGACGCCAACATCGTCACCTGGTTGCGGGCCACCGATCCGCGTACCGTGCTGCTGCACATCGGCACCAACGACGTGAACCAGAACTACAACCTCGCCACCGCTCCGGCCCGGCTCTCCGGTCTCATCGACAAGATCAGGTCGACGGCTCCGGAGGCGGACGTCTTCGTCGCCACCATCACTCCGGAGTCCGACCCGAACCTGGAGGCGCGGGTGCAGGCGTACAACGCGGCGATCCCCGGAATCGTGGCGCAGAAGGGCAGCCGGGTGCACCTCGTCGACATGCACGCCGCGCTCACCACCGCCGACCTCGCCGACGGCGTCCACCCCAACGGCGGCGGGTACGACAAGATGGCGGCCCGCTGGTACGCCGCGCTGCAGTCGGTGCCCGGCAGCCTGGTCCCGACGGGCGGGCCGCCGGTGGGCGCCGCCGTCGGCCTGGTCAACAGCGCCTCCGGACGTTGCCTGGACGTGAACGGCGCCAGCACCACCGCCGGCGCCGCCACGATCATCTGGGACTGTCACGGGGGAACCAACCAGCGTTGGACCCGTACGACCGCCGGGGAGCTTCGGGTCTACGGCGACCGGTGCCTGGACGTGAACGGCGGAGCGAGCGCCGACGGCACGAGGGTGCAGATCTGGACCTGCAACGGCACCGCCGCGCAGCGCTTCACGTTCCGCACCGACGGCTCGATCGTGCTCACCTCGGCCGGCAAGTGCGTCAACGTGACCTCCGCCGGCACTGCCAACGGCACTACCACGCAGCTCTGGCCCTGCAACGGCACCGGCGCACAGCGCTGGTCCGTCCGCTGACTGACCGCCCGGGCCGGTTCACGTCGTACCCCGACGGGGCCGGCCCCGGGCGGACCGTGACAGGTCAGTCGGCCGTCGCCTCGGGGGCGGTGTGCCGGCGGGTTCCGGCGGCCAGCCCCAGCGCCAGCAGCACGCACACCGCGCCGACCAGGAAGAGCAGCGACGCGGCCGGCTGGCCCAGCCACTCCCAGTACGGGTGCCAGGCCGGGTGTGGCTCGCCGAGGTGATGGTGCAGCAGTTGCGGTGCGGCCAGCGGCACCGGCAGCCACCACAGCACCGTTGCCACACCGATCAGGCCGTTCACAGTGCCGCGGCTGCGGCGTCCCTCGGTGCGTCGGCTGACCCAGCCGAAGACCAGCCAACCGGCCACCGCGCCCAGCACAGTGCCGAGCACTCCGGCGGGGACCACAAGGGACGGCGGCGCGCGGTGCAGCTCGACCGAGAGGTAACTGGCGTCGACTGCCGTCTGCGAGGAGATCGAGGCGTTCAGGATGGTGTCGCCACGTCGGGCGGTCAGCGCGGTGTCGGCGACCGCCCGCGGGGTGGCGCACATCTTGTCCGCGCAGCTCACGCGATCGGACACCTGTGGGTCGTACACCCGCCAGCCGGAGCCGGTCAGGCGCTCCCGGGCCACCGTGACGATCTGTTCGGCGGGCACCGGTGGCGCGCCGAGGGCGCCCGCGCCGGTGGCGCTCTCCTGATACTCGCCGCCGTCACCGAACACCAGGGTCTTGACGGTCCCCAGGCGCAGCGCGTGCCCGTAGACGACGAAGAGCGCCGGTGGGGTGTCGATCTCGCCGAGGTCGTGGCCGGGAAAGGTCTCGGTGAGGATGGCGGCGGCCTCGGCGCGGTCGGGTTGCGGTCGGGACGTCTCCCAGGCGGCCCGGCTGGCCAGCGCGCCGGCGAAGAGGCCGCAGACGACCGCGGCGAGCGGCACCCACGCGACGGCGGCGCGACCGGCCGGGCGGCCGAGGCGGCGCAGCAGCCGCCGTCCGAACCGGGTGGCCGGCGCGGTGTCGCTCACGGACATGTCCACCCCCCGGGTTGAAGATCAGGCGGAGCGACAGTACATCGACCAGGGGTTTCGGCGCGTCCCCCCGATGGCCGTCGACCGTGGCCGGGATCGGCCAGGATGGGCGGGTGGCCGGTCACGGCCGCGACGAGGAGGGTGGGCGATGCGGGTACGTGGACGGTTGACCTGGGGGCGGCGCGCTCGTGCGGGGGCGGTGGTGACCGCGATGCTCGCGGGCACGCTAACGCCGGCCGTGGTGCTGGTGCCGGGCGCTGCCACGGCGGGCGCGGCAGCGGGGACGGCGGTCTGCCAGGTGCGCGACGACCGGCTGCGCGAGATCTCCGGGATGGTCGCCACCGACGACGGGTACGTGGTGATCAACGACGGGGCCGACGACGAGGCCCGCCGCCGGATCTTCTTCCTCGACCAGCGCTGCGCGGTGGTGCGCACCGTCTCCTTCCCGTCCCGGCCCCGCGACACCGAGGACCTGGCCATCGGCCCGGACGGCACCGTCTGGGTCGCCGACATCGGCGACAACGACCGCTCCCGGCCGACGGTCGGCGTGTGGCGGCTCGCGCCGGGGGCGAAGCAGCCGGTGCTGCACCGGATGACCTACCCGGACCGTCCGCACGACGCCGAGGCGCTGCTGCTCGACGCGTCCGGTCGGCCGCTGATCGTCACCAAGGGCGGCAGTGGCACTGTCTTCCTGTACGCGCCGGCCACCGCGTTGCGGCCGGACGCGTCGACGCCTCTGACCGCGCTCGGCCAGGTGACAGTGCCGTCGACCACGACCAGTAACCCGTTCTCGTTCCTGGGGCGCGGCGTGATCACCGGCGCGGCGAGCGCGCCCGACGGACGGCGGGTGGTGCTGCGCAGCTACGCCGACGCCTTCGAGTACGACGTGCCCGACGGCGACGTGGTCCGCGCGTTGACCACCGGCACCCCGCGGATCACCCCGTTGCCGGACGAGCCGCAGGGCGAGTCGATCACCTACAGCCGTGACGGCCGCTCGTTGCTCACCGTCTCCGAGTCCGCCGGTCAACCAGCGGGCACCCGCTCGACGATCCTGCGCTACCCGGCCACTGCCACCACTCTCACCGCGGCGCCCTCCACGGAGTCCGTCGACCCGGTGTCGCCCACTGCGGTCCGTCCGGCCGCCGGAGAGGTCGGCGGAGGGGGCGGGCGGACCTGGCCGCTGGCCCTCGGCGCGGGAACACTGCTGGTCCTGCTCGGGGTGGCCGGCGTGCTGTGGTGGAGGCACACCGCGCGCCGGTGAGCGGGCCGGCCCTGCGGCAGGATGGGGGGATGTCCGTCCTGTCCACGTTGCGCCACCCGATCGTCGCCGCCCCGATGGCTGGTGGCCCGTCCACGCCCGCGCTGGTGGCCGCAGTGTCCGCGGCGGGTGGGCTGGGCTTCCTCGCCGCCGGGATGATCGACACCGATCGGCTGGTCGCCGACGTCGCCGACGTCCGCGCGCGTACCGATCGGCCGTTCGGTGTGAACCTCTTCCTGCCCGACCCCGGCGGCGTCGACGAGGCCGCCGTCCGGGCGTACGCGGAACGGCTCGCCCCGCAGGCCGCGCGACGCGGCGTGAGCCTGGGCGAGCCGGTGGGCGGCGACGACTCGTACCCGGAGAAGCTGACCGCGTTGCTCGCGGACCCGGTCCCGGTGGTGTCCTTCGTGTTCGGGCTGCCCGACCGGGCGGCGGTGACCGCCCTGCGCGAACGGGGCACCGAGGTGTGGGCCACAGTCACCCGACCGGAGGCCGCGACCGCCGCCGCCGACCTGGGTGTGGACGCGGTGGTGGTGCAGGGCACCGAGGCCGGTGGGCATCGCGGCGGCCTGCCGGACGACGACGACTACGGGTTGCTGCCGCTGCTCCGGCTGACCGCCGCCCGCTGTGACCGGCCGTTGGTGGCCGCGGGTGGCCTCGTCGACGGCCCCTCGGTGGCCGCCGTGCTGGCTGCCGGCGCCGCCGCCGCGCAACTCGGCACTGCCTTCCTGCGCTGCCCGGAGGCGGGCAGTTCGCCGATGCACCGGGCGGCGGTGGCCAGTGCCGCGCCGACCGCGTTGACCCGGGCATTCACCGGTAAGCGGGCCCGTGGCGTGGCCAACGACTTCCTGCGCCAGCATGACGCGGCGGCACCGAGCGGCTACCCCCAGGTGCTGCACCTGACCCGTCCCCTGCTCGCCGCCGCCCGGCGCGACGCGGACGCGTCGGTGGCCAACCTGTGGGCCGGGCAGGCGCACCCGCTGGCCCGGGACGTACCGGCGGCGCAGGTCATCGCCGAGGTGAGCGCCGACGCTCGGGCCGCGCTGGCCACAGTGGTCGAGCGGTCCAGTCGCTGGGGCTGACCAGGACGCCGACAACCGGCTCGGGCGGGCGGGGCAGGTTAGGCGGGCAACCCGTTAGAGTCTCGCCGTGATCGAGATCGGTGCGCAGGTTGACCTGTCCCACCCGGCTGAGCGGGTCTGGCGCGCTCTGACCGATCGGGAGTTGCTCGGCCGGTGGTTCGCCGAGGCCGAGGTGGTCGAGGGCGTACCGGACCGGATGCTGCTGCACACCGCCGACCTGCCCGGCTTCGAGGCCAACGTCGAGGTCGAGGTGACCGAGCGGCAGGAGCCGGACCTGCTCGTGCTCGCCTGCGACGAGGCCGGCCGGCTCAGCGAGCTGACCTGCACGGTCACAACCACGAAGCAGGGCTGTCGGCTGGAGCTACGGGAGGTCAGCACGCACGGCGCGTGGTCCGCCGAGCAGCACGAGCCGCGCGAGCAACAGCTCCGGCAGGCGCTGACGGTACGGCTGCCCGCCATCCTCGACTGGCTCGCCTTCCAGCAGGTCGACCTGCGCCAGGCCGATGGTGGGATGACCAGGGAACTGCCGCTGATCGGCGTACGCGGCAGGACCGGCCGCAACCCTCGTCGGCGTCGTACGCTCGTCGCCGTTGTCGTCGGGGCCGCGATGGTGGCGGGGACGGCGGCATGGGTGACGTTGCCGTCCGACCCGAAGCCGGCCGCCGCGCCCGCACCGACCGCGACCGCGTCGCCTACCGTGACGGCCGGCCCAGTGACAGTCGCCCCCACGGCGAGCCCCTCGACGCGCCCCTCCCGGACCACCGCGTCGGCGACCACCTCGCCGAGTCGGACCCCGTCGGCGAAGCCCTCACGGACAGCCGCGTCGGCCGCGCCACCTCCACCTCCACCACCGGCGCCCGTCACCGCCCGATACGAGACCGACTCCGACCGGCTGTTCGGCTACACCGGCGAGATCGTGGTCCGCAACCCCGGCGGCGCCCCGGTGTCGGACTGGGCCGTGGTGGTCACCCTCGCCGAAGGCACCACGGTCGACGACGTCGACGGCGCGAACTGGCGACAGGACGGACGGGTGATCACCTTCACCGGAGCCGCCGTGGCGGCCGGGGGATCGCAGACGATCAGCTTCGACGTCCGCGACAGCCGGCCGAACGCCCGGGAGCCGGAGAGCTGCACGATCGGCGGGCAACAGTGCGCGGGCCTCTGACTAGGCTGCCGTCATGGCACTGCTGCACAGGGCGACCCTGCACCCCACGAAGTTGGACCTGCTAACGGCCTGGCTGCCCGGCCGACAGTGGTTCGCCGGACCTGCTGGCGTCGAGGTGGTGAGCCGGGGCGCCTACCGCTTCGACGACCCGGCCGGCGAGGTCGGCATCGAGACGATGTTGGTCGGCGTCGCCGACGGGCCGGTCCACCATGTTCCGCTCACCTACCGCGCCGCGCCCCTCGACGGTGCGGACGGCTGGTTGGTCGGCACCACCGAGCACTCGGTGCTCGGCCGCCGCTGGGTGTACGACGGCTGCGTCGACCCGGTGTACGCGGCCGCGCTCGCCCACGCGATCCTCACCGGCAGCGGCCAGGCGGAGCAGTACTTCGAGGTCGACGGCCGGCGTGAGGTGCGTGAGCCGACGGTGACCGTCGTCGTCGACGGCCCCGCCGAAGCCCAGGTGCCGGCCGTCGGCGCGGTGCGGCGGGTGGTCGACGAGGACCGCACGCTCATCGACACCGACACCGTCGAGCTGGTCGTCGTGCGCCGGCCGGGGACCGGGGTCGACGGGCCGGCGGGGGGCATGCTGAGCGGTAGGTGGGACGGTCAGTCCACGACCGTGCCGCCTGCGGTTTCCGCTGCTCCCCTCGACCGATCCCGAGCTGCGCGCCGAGTTGCGGCGCGAGCAGGAGTACGCAGTGCTGCTCGGCGGGCACCTTCC
>NZ_JBEZGJ010000123.1:0-22742 GCF_040649965.1 Micromonospora sp. NPDC048843 | reverse complement strand
CCTGGTGGGCTGCGGCGCCGCGGCGGGCGGAGCCGCCTGCGCTGGCACCGCGAGGCTCGACGCGCCGAGCAGCGCGACCACGGTACCAACAACCGGTCGAGACCGTCTGGAAAGGAACGCAGGCAGCAGCCAGCGGCTAGCAGTCATCAAAAATCCCCCGTGACAATGAGAACTAGTCGGCCGAACTGTAGGGATGCCGCAGATGTTTGTCTATGCCGTTGACCATGCGTTATGGCAAATGGGGCGAGAGCCCTTAATGATCACTCAATCTGCACCCGGCGTCACCAAATCCCTGTGCGGCGAGCACCGCCGCCTCCCGCGCCGGGTCCAACCCGATCGAGCTGCGCTGCGGTCGCCCGGCACGCGGCGGGTGGAGGTAGCGGCGGTAGACCCCGTCCAGGATGCAGGAAGGCCACCCCGGGCATGGTCAACGGAGGCGCCGGTTGCGAAACTGCTTCAATCTGCGTCAGCACAACCCGGACGGAGCAGGGAATGCCCAGCACACCGCTCTCCCTGCCGCAGCCATCCGCGCGGGCACCCGAGTTCGGCCGGGACGCGCTGATCGTCTGCGAGAACCTGGTGCGGATCTACCAGACCGGTTCGATCGAGGTGCAGGCACTTCAGGGACTCGACCTGGCCGTGGAGAGCGGTGAGCTGGTCGCCGTCGTCGGTGCCTCCGGATCGGGCAAGTCGACACTGCTCTCCATCCTGGCCGGTATCGACGCCCCCACCGCCGGACGAGTCCGGGTCGACCGGTGGAATCTGCTGGCGATGTCCCGCGCGGACCGGGTGGACTACCGGCGGCACACCGTCGGATTCGTACGGCAGCAGACGGCGAGCAACCTGATCCCTTACCTGACCGCACGGGAGATGGTGGACCTGCCCATGACGGCTGCCCGTACCGCGAAGCGGGAGCGCCGGGAGCGCGCGGCCGAGCTGCTGGACAGCCTCGGTGTCGCCGACTGCGCCGATCGTCGCCCCGGGCAACTCTCCGGAGGGCAGCAGATGCGGGTCGCGATCGCCGTGGCGCTGGCCAACCAGCCGCGGGTCCTGCTCGCCGACGAGCCGACCGGTGAGCTGGACGCCGCCACGTCCGCGGAGGTCTTCGGCGTGCTGCGGGACGTCAACCGGCGCTACGGCGTCACAGTGGTCGTGGTGACCCACGATCCGGAGGTCAGCGGCCAGGTCGAACGGACCGTCGCGATCCGGGACGGGCGCACCAGCAGCGAGGTGCTGCGCCGCACCACCACCGACGCGGAGGGCGACACGCACACGATCGCCGAGGAGTACGCCGTGATGGACCGGGCCGGGCGGGTCCAGGTGCCCCGCGAGTTCCGCCAGGCGCTGGCGCTGACCCGACGGGTCCGGCTGGCCCTGGAACCCGACCACATCACGATCCACCCCGACTCGGGAAGCGGCGAATGAGCAGCGAGCCACTGCTGAGCGTGCGCGGCGTACACCGGCGCTTCGGCACCGGGCCGACCGTCGTCCACGCCCTGAACGGCGTGTCGTTCGACGTGGCCGCCGGTTCGATGGTGGCGCTCGTCGGCCGGTCCGGTTCGGGCAAGACCACACTGCTCAACGTCATCGGCGGCCTGGACCGCCCGGACGCCGGCACCGTGCACGTCGACGGCACCGACGTCACAGCGCTCGACGAGGATGGCCTGTCGCGGCTGCGGCGCGAGAAGGTGTCGTACGTCTTCCAGAGCTTCGGGTTGATCCCGGTGCTGTCGGCCGCGGAGAACGTCGCGGCCCCGCTGCGGATGGCCCGCGTCGCCCCGACCGAGCGCGAGCGGCGGGTCGAGTTGCTGCTGGAGCTGATCGGCCTGGCCGACCACGCCCGGCAGCGGCCGGCCGAGCTGTCCGGCGGCCAGCAGCAGCGGGTGGCGATCGCCCGCGCGCTGGCCGCCTCGCCCCAGCTTCTGCTCGCCGACGAGCCCACCGGGCAACTGGACGCCGAGACAGGTCTGTCGGTGATGGCCCTGCTGCGCGGGATAGTGGAATCGGAGGGCGTCACGGTACTGGTGTCGACGCACGACGCGGTGATGATGGCCCTGGCCGACAGGGTGATCCGCATCCACGACGGGCACCTCGACGAACAGGCGGCCGGGCAGCCGTACCCGCCGGTGCCGGACGCCCTGTGACGCGACGATGAGGCTGGTCAGCCGACGCGCTCGCGCGCAGTGGCCGTTGCTGGCAGCCCTCCTCGGGGTCGTCACGATCGGCGCGACGGTGCTGGGTACCTGCACCCTGCTGATCACCCGCACCGCCGAGCGGGCGCTGGAGGTCGCCATGGCCCGCGCCGCCCCCGCCGCCGTCGACGTGACCGTCTACACCGGCACCGTCGAGGGCCGGGACACTCCGTCCGTCGCCGCCGACACCCGCACCGTGGTGGCCTCCACGCTCGCACCGTTCCCGGTGACGACGACCGCGCGGGCGTCGACGGTGCTGCGGGCCCTGCCGCCCGCGCTCGCCACGGGCACCACAGTCGGAGCCCAGGCGTACCTGTCGGGACTGGACGACCTGCCGACCCGAGGCGAGCTGGTCACCGGGCGCTGGCCACAGCACCCTGGCGACGCGGTGCTGCTGGAGTCCACCGCACAACTGCTCGGCCTCACCCCCGGCAGCCGGGTACGCCTCGGCGCCGAACTGGCCCACGCGCCCGTCCCGGCCATCGACGTGGTGGTCGTCGGAGTGATACGCCCGCTGCCGGGGCGCGGCTGGGACCGCGACCCGCTGGCCGCGGCCGGTTCCGCCACCGGCTACCGGGACGGCCGCTTCCAGCAGCCGGTCAACGCCTACGGTCCATTCCTCGTCGACCTCGCCGACCTGTTCACGACCGGTGCCACAGTCGACCGGCTGGAGGTCACCGCCCGTCCGGACCTGTCCCACAGCAACCGCCACGACCTGGATACCGTGGCCGCGGCCGTCGACAGTGCCGACGGCCGGCTGGCGGGCACCCTCGGCGACCGCGTCCGGCTCGCACGTGTGGCCTCCGAACTGCCACTGACCCTGCGGGCCGCCGACGACCAACGGCACGTCACCGCCGCGGTCGTACTCGCCGTCGCCGTCCTCGGCGGTGTCCTGGCCGCGACGGCACTCGTCCTCGCCGGCCGTCTGACCACTGGCATACGCGCCGACGAGACCGCCCTGCGGTCCGCCCTGGGCGCCAGCCGTCGACAACTCGCCGCCACCGCGACACTCGAGGCCGGACTCGTCGCCGCCGTCGCCACCGCGCTCGCGATACCGGCCTCGTCGGCCCTGCACGCCGGCCTGACCCACCTGCCGCCGCTGGACGGCGCCGGCCTGACCGTCCGGCCGGCCGTCACCGGCGCCCAGGTCCTCGCGGTCGCCGTCGGCGCGGTGGTACTCGCCGCTGTGCTCATCGTCCTGGCGATCCGGCCCGTCCCGGCAGCCGGCGACCAGCGCACCCGCCGCGAACTGCTGGCCCGATCCGGCGCCGATCTGATGCTCGCGGTATTCGCCGCCGCCGGATGGTGGCAGCTGTACGCGCAGCCCACCGCCGCCAGCCCACGCGCCGACGCGGTCCGAGTGCTCGCGCCAGCGCTGCTGCTCACCGCAGGCGCCGCTCTGGCCCTCCGGGTGGTACTTCCCGCCCTTCGCGGCGCCGACCGGCTGGCGTACCGCGCCCGCGGGCTGGCGCTCCCGCTGGCGGTCTCCGAGGCCGCCCGCCGGCCACAAGCGGTCGCCGCCGGGCTGCTCGTCGGGCTGGCCTGCGCGGCCGGAACCTTCGGCCTCGCCTTCGACGACACGTGGCACCAGTCGCAGCGCGACCAGGCCGCGCTCGCCGTCGGCACCGACCTGGCCCTCACCCTCAGCACGGCGCCGGTGGCCGGAGACGGCGCGATCGTCAGCGCGGCCACCGCGGGGGCCGTGAGTCCGGCCCTCGACCGAGGTACCGCCGTCGGTCAGTGGCTCGGCAGCGCCGGCGACGCGCCGCGCCTGGTCGCCGTCGACACCACCCGGGCCGACGCGCTGCTGCGCGGGCGGCTGGACAACGACAGCGGATGGGCGGACGTGGGCGCCACGCTGGCACCACGCACCCGGGTCACCGGCCTCGCCGTTCCGGCTGGCGCCCCGCTCGTCCTGAGTGGGACCGCCGCCGGTGACACCCCGCTCGCCGTGACGCCCCGGCTGATGCTGCAGGACGCCACCGGCCTACGCACGTCCTGCACCGGTCCCGCCGTACCGCTCGACGGCCAGGAGTTTCGGCTGCCCGCCTGCGCGACCGCTGACGGGCTGCGCCTCGTCGCGGTCGCCCTGCCGGTCACCACCGACGCGGTCGGCGGACCCGTCGCCGTAGCCGTCACACTCACAGTGCCGCCCGCCGCGTCGGCGGGAAGTCCCACCGACGGATCGGATTGGACCGCCACGTCCGCGCCGCCGGTCCCGAGCAGGTTGCGCGACCCGACCGTCACGGTGTCCGCCGCCACGCCGACGGGAACCACGTTGCGGATGGCCGCGACCGTCGACCTCGGTGGCGCCGAGGACGCCGCACGGACCCTCGTCGCCACCGCCTTCCCGGACCCCGGCCCGGTGCCCGTCGCCGTCTCCGCCCGCTTTGCCAGCGAGGTCGGTGCCGAGAGCGGCAGCCAGCTCAGCGTCACCGTCGGCATCACGCCCGTCCCGGTCGTGGTCACCGAGGTCGTGCCGACCGTTCCGTCCGCCCCCGGCGCCGTCGCCGTCCTGGCCGACCTGGACACGCTGTCGCGCGCACGTGCCGTCACCGGCGACCTGACGTTCCCGGTCGACGCCTGGTGGGTCGGCCACCCGGCCGACCCCGGTGCCGCCGAGCGGGCCACCGCATTGCACCTGGGTGCCGTCGCGACCCGCGAGGCGGAGACCGCCCGCCTCACCGGCGGCCCCCTGCTCGCCGGGCTGCCGGCCGCGCTCCGCCTCATCGTCCCGGCCGCGGCCCTGCTGCTGCTCGCCGGCGTCGTCCTGCACGTCACCTGTGATCTCCAGGTCCGCGCGGTCGAGGTGACGCGGCTGCGCGGCCTAGGAATGTCCCGGCGCGGCATCCGGGCCGTGCTGCTCGGCCAGCACGCCGGCGTTCTGCTGCCGCTACTCGCGGCGGGCGCGGCCGTCGGCGCGCTAGCCACCCGCGTCGTCGCTCCCCTGCTCGTGCGCTCCGAAACCGGTGCCGCGCCCGTCCCGGCCACCCAGCCACACTGGCCGTGGCCAGCCGAGGCCGCACTGCTCGCCGTACTGCTGGCCGGATGCATGCTCGTGGTCGCCGTCGTGGTCACCGTCCAGGTCCGCCGGGCCGACGCCGCGCACCTGCGGGTGGCCCCGTGAACCGGTGGCTGACCCGCCGGCGGCCGGCGCTTCACTGGCCCAGCATCCGTGGCCGTGGCCGTACCGACGCCGGACCGCTGCTGCTCACCGCCGCCGTCATCGCGGCCGTCGCGCTGCTCGCCGGGGCCGCGCCGCCGCTGCTCCGCGCCGCCGCCGACAACGCCGTCCAGGACACTGTCCGCCGCGCCGGCAGCGACTCGAACGTTCTCGTAAACGCCAACTGGGAACGCGACGACGGGCCGACCGGCGGGCGGGTCCGGATGCCCAGCCTCGCCGATGCCCTCGACAACTTCCGCGCCCGGGCGACATCCGCGCTCGGGCCCGATCTGGATGCCGCGCTGCTCCCGCCCCTCGCCACTGCCAACGGCCCGATCCTCGACATCACCGGCGGCAGCGCCCCACGTACCTTCCAGTTCACCTACCTGGCCGGCGACGGCGGTGGCCCGGACGTGACCTGGATCGCCGGCAGCCCACCCGGCCCCGCCGTCTCCGACCAGTACGTCGAAATCCCCTACGACGGACCGCCCTGGCCGGTGCAGGTCGGCCTCTCCGAGGCGGACGCCGCCGCACTCGACCTCGGACCGGGTGATCGAATTCCGGTCAAGGACGGCAAGGGTCGCGACAAGGACGTCCGGATCAGCGGGATCTACCGACCCACGGACAGCGCCGACCCGGCCTGGCGGCTCGCCCCGGCGCTACTGCGCCCCGTGCTCGGCGCCGACGGCGTGGGGACCACCCGGTTCGCCGGCCTGCTGTCGCGCGAGTCGCTACCGGACGCCCGGCTCGCCATCGACGAGGATCAGCTGCGGCGCACCATCCACTTCGCCCCCGTTCCCGACGCGCTCACCTGGGACGCCGCCGCGGCGCTCGCCAGCCAGGTGGTCAAGCTCAAGGCGACCTCCGGCTCGTCAAGCGACCGCGACCAGTCCCTGAAGTGGGAATCGCAGCTCGACACCGTCCTGCGCGACGCCCGTGCCCGAAACAGCGCCGCTTCCACACAGGCCGCCGTCCTGCTCGCCGGGGTACTGACCGCCACGGTGCTGGTCCTGCTGCTCGCCGCCGACCTGCTGGTCCGCCGCCGCAACCCGGTGCTCAGCGCCGCCCGGCAGCGTGGGGCGGCGCTACCCGACATCGGTGCGGAACTGATCATCGAGTCCACAGTGGTGTCGGTGTCGGCCGCCGCCGTCGGGCTCGCGCTCGCCCGCGCGGCCGCTCCGGGCCTCTCCTGGACCTGGGCCGTCCCCGTGGTTCTGGCCGGTGCCGTCGCCGGGCCGGCGTTCGGCACCCTCGCCGCCGCCCGCGCCAGCCGGGACCGGCGCCAACCCGCCAACCCGGCCGCTCGGCGCTGGATCCGGTCCACCGCCCAGTTGCGCCGCGCCGCACTGGAGGCTGCCGTCCTGATCGCCGCGGTCGCCGCCTTCGTCACACTGCACCAGCGCGGCCTCCTGCCCCTCGCCTCCGGCGGCGACACCGGCGAGCTGACCGGTGACCTCATCCTGCCGATCAGCGCCCTCGCTCTGGGCGCGCTCGTCGGCGCGCTCGTCCTGCTCCGGCTACTGCCCATCGGGGCACGGTTGGCGCTCCGACAGGCCCTGCGCTCGCGCCGCCCGCTGGCCGTGTTCAGTGCCGCCCAGGCGGCCACAACGGCCGGGCGCGCGCTACCGCTGCTGGTTCTGGTCAGCACCACGGCACTCGCGTCGTTCGCGCTCATCCTCGGCGCCACCGTCACCCGGGGCCTGACCGACGGCGCGTGGAGCACCGTCGGCGCCGACGCCCGCCTCGACGTCGGGGCCGACGCCGCCGCCGCCACGCCCGCACTCGCCGAGCGCATCGCCGCCGCACCCGGGGTGGGGCAGGTCGTCGTCGCGCAGGTGACCGACTCGGCACGCGTCTTCACCGAGTCGACACTGCTCACCCCACGCCTGGTCATCGTGGACACCGCCGCGTTCCAGCGCCTGCTGGCCAGCACTCCGCTGCCCGACGCGCCGGCGCTGGCCCGGCTCACGGCACCCGGTCCCGGCGCCGGGGACGTCCCCGCGCTGGTCCGATCGAGCGACGGCGAACTGCGCACCGGCACGCGGTTGCAGCTACCCCGGGACGACGCCCCGGCGATCCGTCTCGCCGCGGTCGGTACCGCTCCCTCCGTCGGCGGCGCCAACGACGTCGTCATCGTGGACGCCGCGGCCCTCGCCGACGCCGGGCTGCCCGCCGTTCCGAATACCGTCTGGGTCACCGGCCCCGGTGCGGCGCGGGCCGTGTCGAACACCGGAGTCGCCTCCGACGTCGTGCTGCGTGCGGACGTCCTGCGGGCCCAGCGGGTGGCTCCACTGACGGCAGGGCTGGTACGGCTGGCGTGGACGGCCGCCGCGGTGCTGCTGGCGCTGGGGTTGCTCGGCCTCGCGCTCGCCGCCGCCGCGGGTGCGTCGCAGCGGTGGCAGACCCTGACCCGGCTGCGGACCCTCGGCCTGCGGCCACGCGACGCCCGCTGGGTCGCCGCCGGAGAACTGCTGCCGCCGGTAGTGGTCACCGCGGTGTACGGCCCGCTACTAGGGGCCCTGCTCGCACGCCTGACGCTCGGCCCGCTCGACCTGCGGCTGCTCACCGGCCAGGCCGCCGACCCGACGGCGATCCTGCCGTGGTGGCTGCTGGGCCTGGTGAGCGTGGCGCTGCTGGCGACGGCCGCCACTGTCGTACCTGTCGAGTCGGCGCTGCGGCGACGCGACCGGCTGAGCGAGGTACTCCGCGCCGGCGAGTGACCGACGGTCTGCCGTGCGGGAAGCAGAAACGACGAGACCCGTTACCGGAGATCCGGTAACGGGTCATCTGATCCGCTCGTATGGATGGTGGGCGATACTGGGTTTGAACCAGTGACCTCTTCCGTGTCAAGGAAGCGCGCTCCCACTGCGCCAATCGCCCGTGGCGGCCCCGTGGGGCGCATCGCGAGCGGACGACGGGATTCGAACCCGCGACCCTCACCTTGGCAAGGTGATGCGCTACCAGCTGCGCTACGTCCGCACGTCCCCGGCAAGCGCCGGCGACAGGTGAACTCTACCCGATGCCAAGATCGCTTGGAACGGCACCCTGGCCGGTCGCGGTTGCGCTGGTCCCGCCCGGGGTACTGAAGGGCTCGACAGCGCACCACACCCCCTTAAGGAGGCTGTCGTGGGTATCGGCACCAGCATCTTCCTGATCGCGCTCGGCGCGATCCTCACCTTCGCACTGGACGCGAGCGTCGGCGGCATCAACCTCGACGTGGTCGGCTGGATCCTGATGGGCGCCGGCGTGCTCGGCCTGATCATGACCACGCTGATCTGGGGTCGCCGCCGCCAGGTCGTCACCACCACCGAGCAGCCGGTGGAGTACCGCCAGGTAGAGGAGCGGCGGGACATCGCCCCGCCGCTGTGACCCGGCCAGCTCCACAGTTGGCGGAGCCACCAGATCACGGTGATCCCGGGCCGGCCGCCTCGGCGAAGGCGGCCGGCCTCTCGCACCCGTGACCCCGCACCGCAGCAGACGACGGGTAGGCGTCGCCGCCGCCGGTGAGTGGACCATCGTGGTCCGCCGCTGCCGGCGGCGGAATCAGAACTCGATGACCAACCGGCCGCGCACCCCTCCGGCTTCCAGGAGCTGATGCGCGCGGGCCGCCTCCTGCGGCGGGAACCGGCCGGCGACCCGCAGCGTCAGCGCACCCTCCTCGGCGAGTCGCCGAAGCAGGTCGAGCTTGTCGCGGCGCCCGTCGTACTCGTGCACGTACGCGGAGACCATCTCGACCCTCCGCTGGTCGGCCTGTGCCCGCAGCACCGGATCGGGTCCGCCGCGCAGCAGCGCCACGGCACCACCCTCGCGGACCGCGGGCAGCAACGCACCACCAAGCAGCGCGGTGTCGACAGCGGCGTCCACCCCGCCCGGTGCATGCTTCCGGAAACGGTCGGCGACACCTGGGCCTCGGGTCACCGTCACGTCGGCACCGAGCGCGGCGACCAGGTCGACGTCACCCGGCGCCGCGTCGGCCAACACCCGGTGACCGTCGGCCTTGGCGAGCTGTACCGCGTACCCGCCGACGGCACCGGCCGCGCCGGTCACCGCGAGGGTGCTGCCGGGCGGCAGCCGCAACTGGTCCAGGGCATGCAGGGCGGTCAACCCGTTCAACGGCAGTGTGGCCGCCTCGGCGAGTGACACGCCCGCCGGAGCGGGCACCACCCATGCCTCCGGGAGCACTACCCATTCGGCGTACCCGCCGCCGGCCGCCCGGGTCGGGTTGACCATGGCCATCACCGGGTCACCCGGGGCGAGTGCGCCACTGGTGCCGGAACCCACCTCGTCGATGGTGCCGGCGATGTCCTGGCCGGGCAGCAGCGGGTCACTGCCGCGCAGTCGCACCGGCGTCATACCGGCCCGGATCAGGGTGTCCGCGGGGTTGACCGCCGCGGCCCGTACCCGGATGCGGACCTCGCCGGGGCCGGCGTGCGGCGTCGGAAGGTCCACCACCCGCAGCACCTCGGGCCCGCCGTAGCGCAGCAGTCCGACAGCTCTCATGCTCGACTCCTCATTCGGGTGACCGGCCGCCCCACCGTGTCCGGCGGTCAGTCAAGGCAGGTGAGCGCGACCTCGGCGTAACGCGTCAGCGCCGCCCGGTCCGGATTGATGGCACCCATCACCCGCAGGCCCTGGAGGCTGGTCACCAGGAAGCCGGCCAGGTCGGTGGCGCTGCGGTCGGTGGTGATCCGACCCCGCAGCTGCGCCTCGGCGAGCAGGTCGTAGAGCGCCAACTCCAGGGTCTGGGTGGTCGAGCGAAGCCGCTCGGCGACCCGCACGTCCTGGTGCGCCCGTTCCATCGACGCCCCGACGATGAGGCAGGAAAGGTGCCGGCCGTCGCCGGTGATGTCGTCCACCGTGCCGATGAACACCTCACGGATGACCGCCCGCGCGTCGTTGCCCGAGCGCAGCAGATCGACCATCGGTGTGGCGTAGCGCTGCCGGTACAGGTCGAGCACCGCCAGGTAGAGGCCGTCCTTGCTGCCGAACGCCGCGTAGATCGAGCCGCTGCCCAGGCCGGTCGCCTCGGAGAGGTCCCGCATGGAGGTGCCCTCGTAGCCCTTGCTCCGGAACACGTCCATGGCAGCGTCGACCGCGGCGTCGAGGTCGAACTCACGGGTGCGGGCCATGACTGAACGCTATCCGCTATCTGGAACGATCGACAAAGTACCGCCGGTCACAGCCACCGATCCGAGCCGTTTCCGCTGGCCGAAGGCATGCCGACCCCCCACGTTACGATCCAGATCATGGAGCCTCTCGACACGGTGCTGGCCGCGCACCGGGCGTACCTGCTCGGTTGGAACATCGGTGTCGCCGGGGGTCCGGACCTTCCGACCTACCGCAGTGACGTCCCGCACGCACCCCTCAACGGCGTGCTGCGGGTGGTCGGGCGCACACCGCCGGACGCGCTCGCCGAGGCTCGGAAGCGCCTGCACGGCGTACCCCGGATCTGGTGGGTCGGCCCGGACAGCGACGCCGGCACCGCGGACGGTCTGGTCTCCCTCGGCGCGGTGCAGGTCGCCCGCATGCCGATCATGACCGTGGAGATCGGGGCGGTGGCCGAGGTGCCGACCCCCGGCGGCGTGCAGATCACCGAGACCACCGACCTCGCCGCGTTCGTCCCGGCCTACGCCCGGGTGTCCGGAATCCCGGCGGACGGTGTGGCGGCGACGATCGAACGGGAAAAGGCGTTCGCCGGCGACGGCACTGTGCTCCGGCTGGCCGGTCGCCTCGACGACGGTCGGATCGTCGCGACGGCCGTCGCCTGGATCAGCCATGGTCTGGTCACCCTCTACTTCGTCGGCACCCAGCCGGAGCAGCGTCGCAGGGGCATCGGCGCGGCCATGACCAGGGCGGCGCTCGACCTGGCTGCCGAGCGGGGTGCCCGTGTCGCCGCCCTCACCTCGTCGGCCGTCGGCGAGTCGGTCTACCACGGCCTCGGCTTCCGACCGGTGGGCGAGTTCCGCCTGTTGACCTTCTGAAAGCAAACGAGCGACCCGGCGAGCCCGAGTGGATCACGGGGTGGCCGCCCGCCGGAAACCATTGACTACGGGGTTCAGACAGCGTTGTCTTTTACTGGCACCTGGGGAGGTACGACAGTGATCGACGAAGTGTCCCTCGTGTTCTGCGTGACCGCCGACGTGTCGGTGCGCGAGCGGATGGTGCGGCGCCTGGACGGACTCGGCACCCTGGTGATCTGCACCGACCTCGCGGAGTTGCAGGCGATGATCGGCGGACCGGTGATCAGCGGGCCGGCGCGGCTCCCCGCCCCCACCACGTCGTCCGCCCCCGCTCCGGCCCCCGCTCCAACCGCTCCAGCGGCCGGCCAGATCAACCTCGGTGACCTCACCATCGACCCGCTCGACCATCGGGTGACGTGGCGCGGAGAACCGCTGGCCCTGACCCGACTCGAGCGCAACCTGCTCACCCAACTCGCCACCGCGCCGGTCGGAGTCTGGACGTACCAGCGGCTCTTCGAATCGGTCTGGGGCTGCGCGTTCCTCGGCGACACGTCGATCCTGCACTCGGCAGTAAAGCGGTTACGTCGCAAACTGCACGCCGTCGACGACGCTCTGCGCGTGCACACCGTGCGCGGCATCGGCTACCGGCTCAGCGTCGACTGATGACGTGGCGCCACAAGCGAAACGGCTCGTCACCGGGTCTTCCGGTGACGAGCCGTTCTCCTCTGGTGGGCGATACTGGGTTTGAACCAGTGACCTCTTCCGTGTCAAGGAAGCGCGCTCCCACTGCGCCAATCGCCCGTGCTTGTTGCCGAGGTGGGGACGGGATTTGAACCCGCGTACACGGCTTTGCAGGCCGTTGCCTCGCCTCTCGGCCACCCCACCGAGGTTGCCCCCGTCATACGTGGCGGCAGCTCCGAGCGGACGACGGGATTCGAACCCGCGACCCTCACCTTGGCAAGGTGATGCGCTACCAGCTGCGCTACGTCCGCACGCCCCCGGACGTTCCCGGGTGACGGATGAGAACTTTAGCCGAGTGGGTGTTTGACTGCCAACTCGGGGTCGCCTCGGCGCGTCAGGGGTGGCCGGGGCTGGAGCGGAGTCACTTTCGGCCGGCTTCCTAGGGGGCTGACCCGGCACCGGGATCCAGCACGGACTGTCACACTCCGACACGCCTCGGCAACGATCGTCATCATCGCGTCGCATGCCCGACCATCGACGTCTCCGTTACCCGACACCGGGCAGCGGACCTCGATGAACACTCTCCGTGGAACGACCGACGACACCCGAAAGAAGTGTCCGGCTTCCGACTGTCACCGCGCGGATCGGCGCGTGGTGGTAACTGTTCGTGTTCAGTCGGATGGGCTACGGTAACGGTCGTGACGAGACGTGCGGCCGAGATCCGCCTGGATGCCCTGCTGCGCACCGCCTGCGACGTGATCGTGGAGCGCGGTCTGGCCAACACCCGGACAGCGGACGTGGCGAATGCCGCGGGCGTGAGTCAGGCGTTGGTTTTCTACCACTTCGCCACCAAGGAGCGGCTGCTCGCGCAGGCCTTCGCGTACGCGGTCGAGCAGGATCTGGCCCGACTCGACGCGGTGACCCGCTCCTCGGCCGCACCGCTGACCAAGCTCCGCCGGATCCTCAAGCTCTACACCCCGGCCGGGCGGGCGACCTCCTGGTCCATGTGGATCGACGGCTGGTCCGAGTCGCTGCGTACCCCCGAGTTGGAGAAGGTCTCCCGGCGGCTCGACCTGCGCTGGCGGCAGGACCTGGCCGCGGTGATCACCGCCGGGGTGGCCGACGGCACCTTCCAGTGCGCCGACGCCGACGGGGCCGCCTGGCGGATCAGCGCGGTGATGGACGGCCTCGCCGTCCAACTCGCCGTGCACGACCGGGTGATCTCCCGCCGCCAGTTCGGCGAGTGGGTCCGGCTGGTCACCTCCCGAGAGCTCGGCCTGGACCCGGCCGACCTGGACTGAGCTGGGCAACCAGCACCGATCCACCACACCAGGCCCGGCAAAACGGGCTCAGTCCGCCCCATCGACCGGAACAATCGGCAGCATGGACCTCCTGGAGGCGTACCGCCGGAGCCTGGCCGAATTCATCGACCGGGTGGATCAGATCGAGCCCGGCCAGTGGTCCGACCCGACACCCTGCTCGGACTGGGACGTCCGGACGCTTGTCAACCACGTGGTGACCGAGGACCGGTGGAGCGTTCCGCTGCTCGCCGGCCGGACCATCGACGAGGTCGGCGACCGGCTCGACGGCGACCAACTCGGCGCCGACCCGATCGCGACGGCCCGGGAGGCCGCCGCGCAGGCCGAGATCGCCGCCACCCACCCCGGCGCCGTCGATCGCACAGTGCACCTCTCCGCCGGCGACACCCCGGCCACCGAGTACCTCCAGCAACTCCTCGCCGAGCACCTCGTGCACGGCTGGGACGTGGCGGTGGCGATCGGCGCACAGCCACGGCTCGACCCGGACGCGGTGCACGCCGCCGCCCAGTGGTTCGCCGGTCAGATCGACGCCTACCGGCGCAACAACCTGGTCCACACCGGCGTACGGGTGCCCGACGACGCCGACGAGCAGGACCACCTGCTGGCCGCGTTCGGGCGCGACCCCGACTGGGCGCCGAGCGACTGAGCGAATTTCGATCTGTTGATGCGACAGCGGCTCGGGACCTTGCCGTGACCTCGGGAGACTGATATTCACAGATGCGCATGCGTCACCGCGCATCTGTGGTCGGCGACTGGCCGACCATCTCGCTCCCACGAGGAGGTCCCGTGCCACAACCGGAGTGGTCACCCCCGATGAGCCGGCGTCGACGCCGGCTCATCGCCATCCTGGCGACGACGGCGACGGTCGCCGCGCTGCTCCCCACCGGCGTGAGCACCGCGGCCCCCACCGGCAGCCCGGCGTCCGCCGAACGCCGGTCCGGGCCGTTCGCCGAGGGACACGCGCCCGCCGACGCCGACAACCGCACCGGTACGGCGGCACCCGACGCCCGCCAACGCGGCCTGGCTCGCGCCGTCGACCCCGACGTCCGGTGGAACCGGCTCGGCACCCCGCAGGCGCTCGGCCCCGGCCGTACCCCGCTGGCCAGCGGGTTGCCCGCCGACCCGGAGGCCGCCGCCCGCGCCTACCTGGCCGCCAACCACCACCTGTTCGGCATGGACGCCGCCACGGTGGCCAGCATGGAACGGGTGCTGGTCCGGCCGATCGGCAGCGGCACAGTGGTCACCCTCCGGCAACGCTTCGGCGACCTGCCCGCCGGGCCGGACGGTCTCGTCACCCTCGCGGTCGCCGACGGCGCGGTGCTCTCGGTCAGCTCCTCGCTGGCCCGCAACACCGGCACGCCGGCGGCGGCCACCCGCACCGCCGAGCAGGCGTACGCCGCCGCGCTCGCCGACGCCAAGCTGACCGCCGACGCGGTGGCCAGCCACACCATCCGGTCGGTGGCCGTGCCCACCCCGCTGGACGGGCCACGGGCCGCCTACGAGGTGACCATGATCGGCGCGGACACCGAGCACCCGGCCGCGTTCACCAGCTACGTGGACGGCAGCACCGGGCAGGTGCTGGTCCGCGAGGATCTCGTCGACTTCGACTCCGACAACCCGAGCTGGGCGGTCTTCCCGGCCACCCCGCCCCGCGACCTCGGCCCCGGGCAGGACCCCCGGGTGCGCTGGTGCGGCGACCCGACCCCCGGCTGCCAGGCCGCCTTCCGCGATCCGGCCACCGGCCAACCGTGGGACGTCGACGCGGCCACCGGCACGCCGACCTTCACCTCGCGCGGCAACTCGGCCAACACCGTGTTGTCCTGGGGTGCGAGCACCCCGGTCGTGCCGGCGCCCACCAGCCCGGAACGGCGCTACGAGTACCAGTTCACCGACCAGTGGCACCAGGCCCGGTGCAACCCGGGGGTGTTCACCTCCGCGCAGCGCAACGACGCGGACGCGTCGATCGCCAACCTCTTCGCCATGCACAACCGGATGCACGACTGGTCGTACCAGCTGGGCTTCACCGAGTCGGCGTGGAACCTCCAGGCGGTCAACCTCACCCCGTCGGGCCTGGGCGGTGACGCCGAGCAGGGCCGCGCCCAGCAGGGCGCGTTGACCGGCAACCGGAACAACGCCAACCAGGGCACGCCGCGCGACGGGCTGCCGCCGACCACCAACATGTACCTCTGGCAGCCGCAGGCCGGCGGGCCGTACCCGCCGTGCGTGGACGGCGACTACGACATGACGGTGATCGGTCACGAGTACACCCACGCGATCACCAACCGGATGATCGCCGGCCCGGACAGCGGGATCAGCGGCCACCAGGGTGGCGCGATGGGTGAGTCCTGGGGCGACCTGCTCGCCGCCGAGTACCTCTTCCAGCACGGGCTGCGCGCACCCGGCGAGACGCCCTTCATCACCGGCGGCTACGTCACCGGCAACCTGGTCAGCGGCATCCGCAACTACGACCTGAGCCGCAGCCCGCTCAACTACTCCGACATCGGCTACAACACCGCCGGCCCGGCAGTGCACGCCGACGGGGAGATCTGGGGCGCCACCAACTTCCGGGTCCGCTCCGCCCTGGTGAAGCGGTACGGCCTCGGCACCCCGCAACGGCAGCTCGACTGCGCGCTGGGCACTGTCGCGGCAGATCAATGCCCGGGTAACCGGCGCTGGTCCCAGTTGGTCTTCGACTCGTTCCTGCTCCAGGCCGCCAGCCAGGTCAGCATGCTCGACATGCGCGACAACATGCTCACCGCCGACCTGCTCCGCTTCGGCGGCGCGAACCAGGACCTGATCTGGGCCGAGTTCGCGCGCTCCGGGATGGGCCGGGACGCGGCCACCAACGGCGCCGGCGACACCGACCCGACACCGAGTTTCGCCTCGCCGCGCGGTGGCAACGCGACGCTCACCCTGCGTCCGCGCGGGGACAGCGCCGAAGCGCCGATCCGGGTGTACGTGGGGGCGTACGAGGCGCGGGCCGTGCCGGTGGCCGACACCGACCCGGCGACGCCGATCCCGGACACCGTGGAGATGGTGGCCGGCACGTACGACCTGCTCGCCGTGGCCCCCGGGTTCGGGCACCAGCGGCTCAGCGTGGTGGCCAAGCCCGGTCAGGACGGGTACGTCGACCTGCGGTTGAGCCGCAACCTCGCCTCCGCCGCGTCCGGTGCCACAGTCACCGGCGACGGGGTCAACCTGGACCGGGTCGTCGACGACACCGAGGCGACGAACTGGGCGTCCCTGGACGGGGTCGCCGGCCGGCAGCTCACAGTGGCGCTGCCGGGCGACGCCCCACAGACGGTCAAGCGGGTGAACGTCAGCGCGATGCTGCGCCCGGCGATCACCGGCGACGCCGACACCGGCGCCCAGAACGCGCTCAGTGCCCTGCGCTCGTTCGCGGTGTCCGCCTGCAACGCGACGACCACCGACTGCGCGGACCCGACGCGTTGGCAGCGTATCTACACCAGCGCGGGGGACGCGTTCCCCGGCGGGGCGTACCGGGCGTACAGCCGCGACATCAACCTACGGACGTTCGCGGTACCCACCACCCGCGCCACCCACCTGCGCCTCGAGGTGCTGGCGAGCCAGTGCAGCGGCGGCCCGCACTACGCGGGAGAGCAGGACGACGACCCGGCCACGACGACGGACTGCGCGACCGCCAGCCCGGCCCGGAGCCAGGTAAGGATCGCCGAGTTCCAGGCGTTCTCGAAGTGACACAGTGGGGCCGGCGGGTGTCCGCCGGCCCCACTGCTCTCGATCAGCGGTGCGCTCGGCGCCAGGGGTCGGCGGCGGCCGGGCGCTCCCAGCGCCGGTCCACCGGGGGGTCGTCGGCTCCGTCGGCGTCCCCGGCCACGGCCCGGGTCAGGTGCCGCAGCCGCAGCAGCAGCCCCACCCCAAGGAAGAGCAGCAGCCCGCCGAGCAGGAAGGCGACCTGCACCACGCCGAACGCGCCTGACTGCGAGACCGGGCGGTCGGCAGCCGGTGGCGCGGCGTCGGCCGGCTGCTCCGCGACAGTCTCCTCAGTCGCCGTACTCTCGCCCTCGGCCGGAGCGCTCGCGGATTCGGTGGGCTCCGGCGGAGTCGGTGTCGGCTTCGGCTTGCTGGTCGGGGCGCCGCCCACCCCCACCACCGAGCGGGTGGCGGTCTGCCGGGCCAGCAGGCGCAGGTTGGCGTCGTACGCCTCGGCGGCGAGGGTGACCCGCCCCTGGGTGACGTCCTCGTCGAAGGCCACCCGGTAGCGGGCCGTGACAGTGCGGCCCGGGCAGAGCGTGCCCGGGTCGAGCTGCCTGTCGGTCAGCCGGGCCACGTCCCCCTCGGTACGGATCTCCAGCGGAAAGTCGCCGGTCTCCTCCACCCGGTCCATCTTCACCTGGTCGAGCCGGAGGCCCCCCTGCACGCTGAGCACCATCGACCAGCGCACCTTCGCGCACCTGGCGCGCCGATCCGTCTGGGAGACCACAGCGGAGATCGTCCGCACCTGCTCACCGGCGGTGAACCGACCCGGCAGGCCGCTCATCTCGGTGGTGAAGGCCGCCTGTGCCGGGGCGGCCACCGCCAGCTCCACCCCGCTCAGACAGGCCAGCACCACCCCTGCCCTCAGCGCATACCGCCACACCGTCACCACCGCCGTCCTCCGTTCGGTCGCCTCCACCCCGCAACGCTAGAAGCGGGGGACCGCGTCGACCAGACGGGTGTGTTCGCACCGGACGGCAAGGACGGGGTGGGTTTTCACCGACCGTGGTGAACCGGTCACCACTCCCCCGCGACACGCCGTGAGGCGGGCACTTGGGAGAATCACGCCGTGTCCGAGCTCTCCAGCACGTTCGTCCGGCTGCACGCCCGGCTGGCCCCGGTCCCCTTCGTTCCCGAGGTGCTGCTGCACCAGGCGGACGAGCCGATCGGCCTGTGGGAGCTGACCGAGGGCGAGTTCTCCACCGACCGGCCGCCGCCGTTCTGGGCGTTCGCCTGGGCCGGCGGGCAGGCCCTCGCCCGTCACGTCACCGACCACCCGGAGCTGGTCGCCGGCCGGCGGGTGCTCGACCTCGCCTCCGGCTCCGGCCTGGTGGCCATCGCCGCCGCCCGCGCCGGTGCGGCGTCCGTGCGGGCCGTCGAGGTGGACGAGCTGGCGGTGGCGGCGGTCGCCCTCAACGCCGAGGCCAACGGGGTACGCGTCGACGCCGAGTTCGGCGACATCCTCGACGGCGACGCCGGGGACGCCGAGGTGGTGCTCGCCGGAGACGTCTTCTACAGCGACGCGATGGCCCGCCGGGTCCTGCGGTTCCTGTTGCGCGCCGCTCGGGCCGGCGCGCCGGCGCTGGTCGGTGACCCCGGCCGGGCGTTCCTGCCCCGGGACCGTTTCGACGAGGTGGCCGGGTACGACGTGCCGGTGCCGGAGGCGCTGGAGAGCGTGCGGGTGAAGCGCACCACCGTCTGGCGGCTGCGAGCCGGGCTGCCGGGGGCCTCCGGCTAGCGTGTCCGGGTGCTGTTCCGCAGCTGGGCGCAGGTGGCCGACCCCGCATGGCCGGACGTGGCCCGGGTGCCGGACCACGTCGGCGGCACCCACCTGGTCGTGACCCGGCACGCGCTGGTCCGCCAGGTCCTCGCCGACCCGGTCACCTACCGGCCGGACAACGCGCTGGACGCTGTGACACCGATGCCGGTGACCGCCCTGCGGGTGCTCGCCGGGCACCGGTTCCGGCTGCCGCCGACCCTGGCGAACAACTCGGGCGTCAGCCACCCGCAGATCCGGGCAATCGTCGCGGAGGCGTTGCACCCGGCCCGGGTGGCCGCCCAGCGGCAGTGGCTCACCGCACTGGTCCGGGACCGGGTGACCCGGATCGGCGTCGCGCTCGACGCCGGTGAACCGGTCGACCTGTACGCGGACCTCGCCGCCGACCTGCCGCTGCTGGTGCTGGCCCGACTTGTCGAGTTGCCGGACGCTCCGGTCAGCGCGGTCAAGGAGTTCGCCCGCGCCGCGCTGGAGTTGTTCTGGGCGCCACTGGACGCCGACCGGCAGGTGGCGCTCGCCGCCGAGGTGGGCCGGTTCCACCGGGTACTGCGGGACTTCGCGGCCGTCGGTGGCGGTCTGGCCGCCGAGCTGCGCGCGGCCGGGCACCCGCCGGACGTGGTGGTCGGCGCGCTCTTCTTCCTGTTGGTCGCCGGGCAGGAGACCACCTCGCAGTTCCTCACCCTGCTACTGCACCGGCTGGCCGACGAGCCATCGGTCCGGGCCGGCCTGCGCAGCGGCGAGGTCGCGGTGGCCGACGTGGTGGAGGAGGGGTTGCGGCTGGAACCACCGATCGTCACCTGGCGGCGGGTGGCGACGACGGAGAGCACGCTGGGCGGGACGGAGGTGCCGGCGGGCAGCAGCCTCGTGCTGTGGCTGGGCCGCGCCGGGCGGGACCCGGCGGTGGTGGAGTCCCCCGACGAGTTCCGTCCGGGTCAGCGTGGATCACGCCGACACCTGGCGTTCGGGGCGGGCGCGCACCGCTGCGTCGGGGACGTGCTGGCCCGGATGGAGGCGGCCGTCGTGGTGGCCGAGGCCGCGCCGCTGCTGGACGGGGTGACAGTGCTCCGTCCGCCCTGGTGCCCGGACAATCTCACCTTCCGGATGCCGGACGCTTTCGTGGTCCGCCGCGCCCCCGGGGTCACCGGGCTGACCGGATCCTGACATCCGCTCGGTATGTTTCCGGGCGTGTCAGCCATCCCCACCCGTCGGATCCCTGCCGTCGTAACGCTTCTGGCCCTGCTGGCGTTGACTGCCTGCACAGTCGGTCCCAGTCACCCGGCGCACGCTCGGCAGGTCACCGTGGCCCAGCCGACGCCGCCCGCTTCGACGCCGACCCCCTCGGCCTCGCCGTCCCCGACCGCGAAACCCGCGTTCAAGAGCCTGGCCTGGTACGTGTCCCAGGTGCCGACGTTTCCCGAGGCACCGAAGCCGCAACCGGTGGAGCTGCCCACCACCGGTTCGGCGGCGTTCTGGCATCGCCTGCCGACCGACCAGAAGGTCGCCTTCATCACCATCGACGACGGTGGGCTGGCCCGCCCGCCGGGAGTGATCGACTTCATCTGGGAGGCGCGTATCCCGGTGACGATCTTCCTCAACTCGCCAGCGGCGGCGGAGCACACCGACTACTTCCGGCAGATCGAGGCGGTGGGCGGAGTTGTGGAGAACCACACCATCTCGCACAACTCGCTGGCCGGCCGGTCGTACGACTATCAGAAGCAGGAGATCTGCGGCGCCGCCGACAAGCTGGAGGGGCTGTTCGGCAAGCGGCCCACCCTGTTCCGGCCGCCGTTCGGCGAGCATGACAGCACCACGCTGAAGGCCGCGCACGACTGCGGCGCGAAGGCGGTCTTCCACTGGACCGAGACCGTCCACGAGGGGAAGGTGCGCTACCAGACCCCGGAGAAGGTGGTCCAGCCCGGCGACGTGCTGCTGATGCACTTCCGACCGGCGCTGATGGACGACCTGCTCGCGGCGTTGAAGGCGATCCACCGGGCCGGGCTCACCCCGGCGCTGCTGGAGCAGTACGTACGGTGATCGGCCCGTCGCCGACCTGACGAAAGTCAGGGGTGGGTGGTGCCGTTCGGGCGCAGTGGGACGACAGGCCGCTCGCCTAGCGTCAGCGCATGATCACATTACGTGGGTTGACGAAACGGTTCGGGTCGACAGTCGCTGTCGACGCGTTGACAGTCGACATCGCGCCCGGCCGGGTCACCGGCTTTCTCGGCCCGAACGGCGCCGGCAAGTCCACAACCATGCGGATGATCCTCGGGCTGGACCGTCCCACCGCCGGGCAGGCCCTGGTGGGCGGGCGCGCGTACCGGGAGTTACGCCGACCGCTGCACGAGGTGGGCGCGCTGCTCGACGCCCGGGCCATCCACCCGGCCCGCTCCGGCCGGGCGCACCTGCGGGCCATGGCGCACAGCAACGGCATCCCCAGCCGTCGAGTCGACGAGGTGTTGGACACCGTCGGGCTGGACGGACGGGCCGCGGCCAAGCCGGGGCGAACGCTCTCGCTCGGCATGGGCCAACGGCTCGGCATCGCCGGCGCGCTGCTCGGCGATCCGCCGGTGCTGATGTTCGACGAACCGGTGAACGGACTCGACCCGGACGGGGTGCGCTGGGTGCGGCAGCTGATGCGCTCGCTGGCCGACGAGGGGCGGACGATCTTCGTCTCCAGCCATCTGATGAGCGAGATGCAGCTCACCGCCGACCAACTCGTGGTGATCGGCCGGGGGCAACTGCTCGCCGACGAGCCGATCGGCGAGGTGATCGCCCGCAGCACTGTCGCGGTCCGGGTCCGCAGCCCGCACCCGGACGGGCTGACCGCGCTCGCCGCGCGCCTCACCGCCACCGGGGCGAGCGTCGAGGCTGCCGACCGGAACGAGCTGACCGTCACCGGCGCCACCGCCAACCAGGTCGGCGACCTGGCGCACGAACTGGGAGTACGCCTGCACGAGCTGAGCGCGCACGCCGCGTCGCTGGAGCAGGCGTTCATGGAGCTGACCGCCGACAGCGTCGAGTACGCCGGTGGCCCGACCGAGGGTGGGCAACGATGAGCACGCGGACCGACACGGGCACCCGCCCCGCCAGCACGCCGGCCGCCGGTGCGTCGGCCACCTTCCGGGGGGCGGTGGCCGCCGAGTGGACCAAGCTCTCCTCGGTGCGGAGCACCTGGTGGACGGCACTGGCCGGGCTGCTGGTGATGTTCGCGAGCGCCGGCCAACTGGCCATCTACGTCGCCAACGACAACACCAACGACGACCCGACCGACGACCTGGGGATCGTCACCGTCGGCAGCGTGCTGATCGACTCGGTCGAAATGACCCAGTACGTGGTGCTGGCGCTGGGCCTGCTCGCGATCACCGCCGAGTTCACCAGTGGCACCATCCGGACGACGTTGCAGTGCACCCCGTCCCGTGGTCGCGTACTGCTGGCCAAGGCCGCGGTCGCCGGTGCTGTCACCTTCGGCCTCGGGCTGGTGCTCGGCGGCGTCGGCGCCCTGGTCGCCCGACCGGTGCTCGGCGAGTGGGGCAGCGCCCCGGCCGCCGGCACGATCGGCGACATCGTGGCGGTGGCGACCTACCTGGCGCTGATCGGCGTGCTCGCCCTGGGCCTCGGCGCCGCGCTACGCAGTGCGGTGCTCACCCTCACCGTGCTCCTCGCCACCCTGATGATCGTGCCGCTGTCCCTCCAGGAGCCGGACATCGACGTGCTGAACCGGATCGCCGACGTGTTCCCCGGCGTGGCCGGCGGGCACTTCCTGGCCGGCGACACCGAGGCGTACCCGCCAGTGGTCGGGCTGCTCCTGCTCGCCGGATGGGACGACGCCGCCGAGGCCGAGATGGTCGGCGTGCAGCGGGTGGTCACCGAGATCCGCCGGTTCCGTTCCGACCAGGGGCTGCGCCCCACGCAGCG